>CAMAWG010000007.1 GCA_945861855.1 Rhodoplanes serenus | reverse complement strand
GATTGGCTCTCGCTTGAACTCCTTCATCCAGCGGTCGACATACTCGGCCACGGCCTTGCTCTCTTCAGCAGGCGGAGCCATCGCCGTTACTATGATACCCTCAGCTCCAGCGCCGATTTGCTGGATCATCTTCGGATTGAATGCGGTCTGATAGCTGGTGATCTGTGTTGTGACGCCGAGCTGCCGAATCTGGGCCACGAGCGCCGTGAAGTCGCTCACCACGCCGTGAATGTGGATCATATCCGGATTGGAAGCCCGAACTTTCAGAACGAGGCCGGTAAAGTCCGATCGCGTTTCTTCGTACGATTCGTTCAGCACCACCTCACCGCCAGCCTCGGTGAAGTTGCGGGCAAATACCTTCGCTCCTTCGACGCCGGTTTCAGTGTTCACGTAGAGTACTGCCGCGCGCTTCTTGCCCTGCTTCTTGACCATGTATTGGCCGAGCGCCTTCATGTCGATGTCCGACAGCGGAAATGTCGTGTAGACGAAGTCACCAAGGTTTTTGATGTCCGGAGAATTGGCGCCGACGCTTAACATCAAAGCTTTTTCACGATTGGCGATCGGCGCGACCGCCTTCACCACATTGCTGAAGGCGGTGATGAAGATGGGTACCTTGTCGACCTTGACCAACTTTTCGACAACGGCGATGCCGACCTCAGGCTTGGTCTGATGATCGACGATAATTGCCTCGAGCTTGCGCCCGTTGACTCCGCCCTTGGCGTTGATCTCGTCGACGGCCCAGCGGACCGCCTGCATCTGATCCTTTCCGAAAATCGCCGACGGTCCGGTAAGTGGATCGGCGACGCCAAATTTCAATGTATCCTGGCTTGCGGCAACGCTCGCGCCGCCAGCGGCCAGTACCATTCCGAGGCCCGCTGCAAGGATCACGCGCCTTGGCAGGAGCACACGCGTCAGTTTATGAGCCATCTGGTAACTCCTATAAGCCGCTCCAGTGACATGGAGTCCATCAAGGTGTTGGAGCAAACGCCTTCTCCATTCTCTGCTGGCCGCGGCCTTGCGCGGCTGGCCAGAATTCGTACTTGGCAAGGTCCTTTTCGTTGACTTCGATGCCAAGTCCCGGCTGATCCATGGTGCGAACGATGCCGCCGCGGATGCGAATCGGATCGCGGACGACGTCGTTGGCCAGATAGTGGTTGGTGAGGCTCAAACCCCAGGACGGCGCGCCGAAAGCGCTGGCCATCGCCAGTGTTGCTGCGTTCGCAATGCTGGTCTCGCCCAGCTTGCCCGACAGGTTGACATTGCCGCCCATCGCCCGGCACATCTGGATGGCCTCGAAGCAATGAGCGATGCCTTCGAACTTCATGATCTTGAAACTGCCGCCGGCCGCTATACCCGACTCCAGCATGTGCAGCATGCCGTTGATGTCATGCAGACTCTCGTCGGCGCCGATTGGCACGCGACTCGCGCAGGCCACGCGCCGCATGCCCCGCTGATCGTCGCTGGCCACCGGCTGTTCGAGGAAGCTCGGCGCGCAGGATTCGACCGATTGCACGAAGCGGATCGCTTCCTGCGGCGTCCAGTTCGTGTTGGCGTCGGCGCACAACAGAACCTTCCCACCAAAACGGCTGCGCATCGTGCGTAGCGTCTGCGATTCCGCTTCCAGATCGCCGTTGGCGACCTTCAGCTTGAAGCACTGGAAGCCTTCGCCAGCCTTTTGTTCAGTTTCGACAATGTCGCGGTCAGGATCTGAATTTCCGACCAGCCATAGGCAATTGAGGCTTTCGGCCTTCGATCCGCCCAGGAGACGGGCCACCGACCAGCCGATGCTGCGACCGACGATGTCATGCAGGGCCATGTCGAACGCGGCTTTGGCCGCTGTGTTGCCGTAGACCGCGCGCCGAAGGCGTCGGCTGATCGCACCGAGATCGCGGGGATCAAGCCCCGCAACCTGCTCGGCGAGCACCGGAATGACGGCGAGTATGCTCGCCGCCGTCTCGCCGGTCAGCGTCGGCGCCACCGAGGCTTCGCCCCACCCGACCACATGTCCGTCCGTTTCGACGCGCAACAGCACCGTTTCCGCGGTTTCGTAGCGGACACCGCCCATGAGCATCGGCTTGACCAACGGCACCTTCAGCGGAATTGTTTCGACACGCGTGATCTTCATGACGGGGCGCCGCTATTTGAGGCCGTCTTCCGGGCTCATATCAAGACCGGCGAGGTAGGCGTCGACCATTTCCTTGTTGCGCAGACGGAACTTGCGGAAGTCAGGCTTCCGTCGCTCGACGAAGGCATTCATGCCCTCCAGCGGCTCCACCATGGTGCTGGGCGGGTCGTGGCTGGCAATGCCGGTCTTCGCTCTGATCGGCGTCGTCGCTGGCGGATTTCTTGCCATCGAACATCCACAGAATGCGTTATGCCAGGCGCTGTTCGCAATTTATAGGTCCATCCAATGGCTGCCCCGGCTGGTGGGACTTGTCTGTGCCATTGTCCTTGTCGCGGGGATTGCACTGCTCGATTTCAAATGGGGCGGACTCGGGATTCCAAGCTCGTTTTATGTTTATTTGATTCCGGTTTTTCTTTCATCGTTTCTGTTCGGAAAGCGGGCAGCCGTCGCAGCATGGCTCGTCAGTTTTCTGATGGTGGCCTATCTCGTTATCCCGCCGCGGTTCAGTTTTGCCATCGCTACAATGCCGGACTTCATGCGGCTGCTGGTTTTCGCGGTCGCCGCCGGGATCGTCCTGGCGGTCCCGCTCGCGCAGCGCAGCAACTCCAATCTCGCCGAGGACAGCGGCGAGTGAAGTGACGCGCTTTTTCTTCCGAATGAAATGGGGCCGGTGCGCCCGCCACTTGCACGTGACGCGCTCCGGGCGAATGGGCTAAAACACCGGCGATACCCGCCGCGCCTTCTCATTTGAGCGTCCCGCGTCCAGGAACCGTTCCTCCATGCCCCGTCTGCTGATCCTTCTCACGCTGCCGCCCTACGTCACCGGCGACTATCGCGCCCGGTTCAGCCGCGCGTTCCCGGACTTGCAGATCGACGTGGTCTCGTCGCGCGACACGCTCGGCTCGGCGATGGCGGACGCCGACGTGCTGCTCACCTTCGGGCAGATGATGAAGAACCTGAAGCTCGACCTCGTCGATGCCCGTAACCTGAAGTGGGTGCAGGCGCTCGGCACCGGCCTCGACGGCATCACCGACCAGCCGGCGCTGAAGCCGAATGTCACGGTCACGAGCCTGCATGGCGTGCACGGCGCCCCGGTGTCGGAGGCGGCGCTCGCCTCGATGCTGGCGCTGTCCCGCGATCTGCCGGGCGCGGTGCGCGCGCAGGACGAGCATCAATGGAAACGCTGGCCGGCCAAGCTCCTGCACAGCAAGACCGTCGGCATTCTCGGCATCGGCGTGATCGCCGAGGCGCTGGCGCCGAAATGCAAGGCGATGGGCATGACGGTGATCGGCATCACCTCCGCGCCGCGCGCGATCGCAGGCTTCGACCGCGTGCATGCCATGAGCGAGCTTCCGGCGGTCCTGCCGGCGCTCGACTATCTGGTGCTGCTGACCCCCTACTCCGCGGCCACGCACCACATGATCGACACCAAGGTGTTCGCGGCGATGAAGCCCACAAGCTATTTCGTCAATGTCGCGCGCGGCGGCGTGGTCGACGAGGACGCGCTGGTGGAAGCGTTGCGAAACAAGAAGCTCGCCGGCGCGGCGCTGGACGTATTCAGCCAGGAGCCGCTGCCGCCGGAGCATCCGCTGTGGGACTTCAAGAACGTCATCATCACGACGCACCAGGGCGGCTTCTGCGACACCTATGTCGATCTCGCCATGCCGATCCTCGAACACAACATGCGCTGCTTCCTCAAGGGCGACCTGGAGGGCATGATCAACGTGGCAAGACCGGCTGCGTAACGGACCTCGCGTCACAGGAGTTGAACGTCATGGCGAATGAAGCTTGGAAATCCTTCCCGCCGGTCCGGCGAGTGGTCACGGGGCATGACGCCAACAACGTCGCCAAGGTACTGATCGACGCGCCCGCCACCAACGCCAAGGGCGCCGAGGGCCGGTCCACCCTGATGTGGATCACCGATGAGAATCCCGCAGACATCGCGATCGGCGAAGCAGTCGAGGACATGGGCGCCCGCATCGTTGGCACGCCGCCGCCGCCCAACGGCACGCGGTTCTGCGTGATCGACTTCCCGCCCGGCAACCATCCGCACATGCACCGCACCGAAACCATCGACTACGTGATCGTGATCGACGGCGAGATCGAGATGGACATGGACGACTCGACGGTGAAGCTGAAGGCGGGCGACATCATGGTCCAGCGCGGCACCAACCATGCCTGGGCCAACCGCAGCGGCAAGAATGCGCGCGTCGCTTTCGTGCTGGTCGACGGCCAGCCGCTCGGCATCGGCACGCCGGTCATGGGCATGAACAGCGCGCGATAAAACATAAGGGAGGCTGCAATGATGAAACCGAAAACCGCCATCAGGATCGCGTGCCTTGCCGTGTCGATTGCGACACTCGCCTGCGGCACGACAAACGCACAGACTTATCCGAACGG
The DNA here is from genome assembly GCA_945861855.1 of Rhodoplanes serenus. Taxonomy (GTDB): domain Bacteria; phylum Pseudomonadota; class Alphaproteobacteria; order Rhizobiales; family Xanthobacteraceae; genus Z2-YC6860. The sequence continues at coordinate 56,147 of CAMAWG010000007.1, read as the reverse complement.
CCAAGTGCGGCTGATCGTGCCGACTCCAGCCGGCGGCGTGACCGACACCATGGCCCGGATCGTCGCGCAGCGGCTGGGCGAGGCGTTGAACCAGACCGTCATCGTCGACAACCGTCCGGGCGGCAACGGCGGCGTGGGATCGCAGGCCGTGGAGCGCTCGCCTGCGGACGGGCTGACGCTGCTGGTGACGTCCGACGCCACCATCACCGCCAATCCCTACATGTCCAGCAAGCTGTCCTACAACGCCAAGGAATTCACGCCGATCGTCGTGCTGTGCCGCGGCACCCCGGTGCTGGTGGTGAACGCTTCGGTGCCGGCGAAGTCGACCCAGGAGCTGATCGCGCTGGCAAAATCCAAGCCCGGCACGCTGAACTACGGCTCATATGGCGTCGGCACCTATGCGCATCTGAGCATGGAAGACTTCAAGCTGCGCACCGGCACCGACGTCGTGCACATCCCGTTCCGCGGGGCGGCGCCGGCTGCGAACGCGCTGCTGGGGGGCGACGTGAACATGCTGCTGCTCAACCTGAGCAGCATCGAAGCGCACGAGAAGACCGGAAAGGTCAGGATCTTGGCCGCTGCGGGCGAGAAGCGCATCCAGGCGCGGCCCGACCTGCCGACCATCGCGGAAGCGGGCGTGCCGGGCTTCCAGACATCGGTGTGGTTCGCGATGTTCGGGCCGCCGAACATGCCGCCGGAGCTGGTGCAGAAAATCCACGCCGACGTGAGCAAGGTGCTGGATCTGCCGCAGTCGAAGGAATTCTTCGAGAAGAACAGCTTCGAGCGCGTGACGCTCTCGCCCGCGGAATTCAGGAAGCTGGTCGAGAACGACTCGCAGCACTGGGAATCGATCATCAAGAAGGTCGGCGCGAAGATCGATTGAGGCGCCGCGGCTCGTGGAAAGTGCTTGAACGATGAATGAATCGAACCACGACGTCATCGTCATCGGCGGCGGCATCGCAGGGCTGGTCGCCGCCAACCGGGCGGCCGAGCTCGGTAAGCGCGTGGCGGTGCTGGAGAAGAGCCCGGAGCAGCAGTACACCTGCAACTCGCGCTACACCTACGGCACCTTCCACATCAACTTCACCGATGTGATGGCCGCCGAGGACGAGCTGGTCCGCAAGGTCGAGGAGGTCACCGAGGGATATGCGCGCAAGGACATCATGCGCGCCGTCGCCAAGGACGGCCGCCGGCTGATGCAATGGCTGCGGAGCGAAGGCATCGAGCTGATCGACCTCGGCCAGTACCACACCCACGTATTGTCGCCGGTGCAGCGCAGCGGCGCAGGGCTAAAGTGGAACGGCTTTGCCGGCGACGTGGCGCTGAAACGGCTCGAAGCGAACTTGAACAGGCGCGGCGGCGAAATCCTGCGGGGGGTCAAGGCGCGCGCGTTGCGCCTCGCCAGTCCGGGCATCGAAGTCGAGGTCGAGGGTGCGAAGCCGTTCCGCGCGACATCGGTGGTGATCGCCGACGGCGGCTTCCAGGCCAACCGCGACATGGTCCGCGCCCATATCTCGCCGGCGCCCGAGCGGCTGCTGCAGCGGCACGGCGGCACCGCGAACGGCGACGGGCTTCGCATAGCGCAGGCGCTCGGCGCCGCCACGACCAGCGAGATGGGCAATTTCTACGGCCATCTGCACAGCAGGGAGGCCATGACCAACGCGCAGCTCTGGCCGCGGCCGCAGGCCGACGATCTGGCGGCGGCGGGCATCGTCATCGACGCCGAGGGAAAGCGCGTCGCCGACGAGGGCTATGGCGGCATTTACCTCTCCAACGCCATCGCCCGCCTGCCCGATCCGCTCGGCACCACCATCGTCTTCGATCAGGCGATCTGGGAGGGGCCGGGCCGCAACCATGTGCAACCGCCCAATCCGCTGGTGCCCGAGACCGGCGGCACGCTGCATCGGGCCGACACCATCTCGGAGCTTGCCGCCAAGATCGGGATTGCAGCGGAACGGCTGAACGGCACCGTCAGCAAATACAACAAGGCGATCGACGACGGCACGCTGCAAAAGCTGTCGCCGCCGCGGCGGAGCGACCGCGCCAAACCCTGGCCGATCAAAACGCCGCCGTTCTATGCCATGCCGATCTGCGCGGCGATCACCAACACCATGGGCGGCATCGTCGTGGACGGCGGGGCCCGCGTGCTCGACACCGGCGGCAAGCCGATCCCCGGCCTCTACGCCGCAGGGTCCACGGTCGGCGGGCTCGATGGCGGGCCCTATTCCGGCTACTTCGGCGGGCTGATCAAAGCCACCATCGGCCTGCTCGCCGCCGAGAGCATCGCGGCGAGTAGGCCGTGATGCTGCTCGACCGGCTCCCAACTCGTGTTCCGGACGCGATGCAGCGCGAAGCGGTCCGCCGCCGATCGGTGTCCCGTTCAACAAACTGGACGCGGGTCTGCAGCGCATCGCTTCACTTCGCTTCATGCTGCGCTGCGCCCGTGACAAGAGCGCGAGTTGCAGCGCCAAGCGCGCGCGGCTAGATTCCCCGCCAAAGGAAGCGCACCATGGCAAGACCGACAGCCCAGCTCCGGCTCGGCGCCTTCTTCAATCCGACCGGGCATCATGTCGCCTCATGGCGGCATCCGAACGCGCAGGCCGACGCCGGCATCAATTTCAAGCACTACGTCGAGATCGCGCAGACCGCCGAGCGCGGCAAGTTCGACATGATCTTCCTCGCCGACAACATCGGCGTGCGCGAAGCCCACATCGAGGCGCTGTCGCGCTCGGCGCAGTACATCGCCAACTTCGAGCCGATCACGCTGATCTCGGCGCTTGCCGCGGTGACCGAGCGCATCGGGCTCACCTGCACCGCGAGCACGAGCTACAACGAGCCGTTCCATGTCGCGCGCAAGTTCGCCTCGCTTGACCACATCAGCGGCGGACGCGCCGGCTGGAACCTGGTCACGTCCGGCCAGGCGGTCGAGGCCCGCAACTTCGGCCGCGACTTTCACTTCGGCCATGCCGAGCGCTACCAGCGCGCCAACGAGTTCGCCGAGATCGTCGTGGCGCTGTGGGATTCGTGGGACGACGACGCGTTCCCGCGCGACAAGGAGTCGGGCCGGTTCTTCGACCCGGCGAAGATGCATTTCCTCAACCACGTCGGGCAGCACTTCAAGGTGAAAGGCCCGCTCAACATTCCCCGCCCGCCGCAGGGCCGGCCGGTGATCGTGCAGGCCGGAACGTCGGACGACGGCATGGACGTGGCCGCGCGCTTCGCCGAGGTGATCTTCAGCGCCAACCTCACGATGGACACCTGCCAGAAATACTTCAAGGAGGTGAAGACCCGGGCGCAGGACAAGTTCGGGCGCAATCCGGAGCATCTCAAGGTGATGCCGGGGCTGTCGCCTTACGTCGGGCGCACCGCGGAGGAGGCGAAGGAAAAATACAACTATCAGAACTCGCTGATGCATCCGATCGTAGCGCGGGAAATTCTGTCGACGGTGCTCGGCGGCGTCGATCTCACCCCCTACGACTTCGACGGGCCGCTGCCGGACAACCTGCCGATGTCGAACGGCAGCCAGAGCACATTCAAATACGTCACCGAGCTGGCGAAGAACGACAACCTCACTATGCGCCAGATCGCGCAGGTGGTGGCCGGCGCCCGCGCCAAGCTCGTCATGGTCGGCACGCCGAAGCAACTCGCCGACCAGATGGAGCAATGGTACGTCGAGGAGGCCGCGGATGGCTTCAACATCATGCCGCCGTATCTGCCGGGCGCGCTGAACGATTTCGTCGAGCTGGTGATCCCGGAACTGCAGCGCCGCGGCCTGTTCCGCACCGAATACACCGGCCGCACCTTGCGCGAGCATCTGGGGCTGCCGCGCCCGCCGAGCCGCTACGCCGCGCGCGCGAACGAGGCGGCCGAATGACACGCGACCACGACGGCCTCATGGTGAGGAGCACGCGAAGCGTGCGTCTCGAACCATGAGGCCGCCCGCATCCTTCGAGACGGCCGCTTCGCGGCCTCCTCAGGATGAGGGCGGAGCGAGCGCCCTCGCATGAACCAGACCCCGCTGCTCGTGCCCGCGCTCGGCGCCGTCTATGCGGCGCTGGCGCCGTGGGTCGAGGCGCTGCTGCGCTTCGCGGTCGGGATGGCGATGGTGCCGCACGGCCTTCGCATGTGTCTCGGCTACTTCAAGGGCACCGGCGGGCCGATCAGCAGCGTGCCGGCGGTCGCGGCGCTCTACGACCGCAAGGGCTTCCGGCCCGGCTGGTTCTGGGCCTATGGCACGGTGCTGACGCAGTTCGTCGCCGCGCCCTGCGTGGCGCTCGGCCTGTTCACCCGGCCGATGGCGCTGCCGCTGTTTGCGCTGCTGGCGCTGTCAGCTTACGACCACGCCAAATACGACGGCTATTTCTGGAACAAGATGGGCATCGAATATCCCGCGATGTGGGCGATCGGCGCGTTGTATTTTCTGATCAACGGCGGCGGCGCGATCTCGCTCGACCGTCTGCTGCTGGGATTTGAGTTTTGAGCTACCGTTTCAACGTCATGCCCGGCCTTGTGCCGGGCATCCACGTCTTGGCGAAAAATAAGGCGTGGATGGCCGGGACAAGCCCGGCCATGACGAAAGCAGAGTCATCAGGAGGGAAAGCATGCCAGACCCACTCGCCCAGGCGCGGCACGATCTCGCGGTGGCCAACCGCGTCGTGTCCTACGAGGGCATCATCGATGCGTTCGGGCACGTCAGCATGCGCCATCCGACGAAGCCGAACCGCTATCTGATCTCGCGCTCGCGCTCGCCCGAAGTTGTCGAGGCCTCCGACATCTACGAATACACGCTCGACAGCGAGCCGGTAACGCCGATGCCTCCGGGCATCCGCGGCTATGGCGAGCTCGTGATCCACGGCGAAATCTACAAGGCGCGGCCGGACGTCAACGCGGTCGCGCATCATCACGCCATGGCGTTCCTGCCGTTCTGCAACTCCGGCGAAGAGCTTTTGCCGCTCTATCACATGGGCGCGCAGATCGGCGAGAAGGTGCCGTTCTGGGACTCACGCGACGAGTTCGGCGACACGAACCTGCTGGTGCTCAAGCCGGAGGAAGGCCGCTCGCTTGCCAAGGCGCTCGGGCCCTATTGGCTCGTGCTGATGCGCCGGCACGGCGCAACGGTGGCGGCGAAGAACCTCACCGAGCTGGTGTTCCGCTGCATCTACAGCGTCCGCAACGCCGAGCTTCAATTGATGTGCAAGGCGCAAGGCCATGCGTTGAGCCCGCTCACGCCGGGCGAGGCGAAGATGGCTTGGGACCGCAACCTGCAGCCGCGGCCGCAGGCGCGCGCCTGGGAGTACTGGTCGGTGCGGCTGAAGAAAGCCGGCGAGTATCCGGCCGGCGCACCGAAGGCGAAATCCAAGAAGGCATCCAAGCCCGCGGTGCGCGGCATCAAGAAGCAGCGCTAGCAAACGCGAAGCGCCAAACCGATCAATTCGAATCAATATGACCGAGGATTTTTAGCCGGCTGTTTCAAGGTTGCGGATTATCACCCAGGCTCCGACACCCTGGGCAGAGCCTCATGTCCGACGAACGCCGCCAGCACCGCCGCTACACCATCAACCGGATCGCCAAATTCCAGACCGATTCCGGCGCGCTGCCGCGCGACTGCATGATCACCGACATCTCGAAGCGGGGCGCGCGGCTGTTTGCCGACGGGGTGGACGTACCCGACCGGTTCGATCTCCTGATCTCCGGCGAGCACGGCGTCCGGCACGAGTGCCAGGTGGTCTGGCGCCTCGGCGGCGAGATCGGCGTCAACTTCGTCGCGCGCGAGCCGCGAGCGGCTAAGCGATAACCTTCAGTTGCGCCTATGGCGGAACGCTCTCGTCGATGCGTCCGCCTTGCCTTGGCCGCAATGGTAAATGACGCGTCCGAAAATTCGGCCCCATTGAAGCTCAAACCTGCGCGCAGCCGCCGATGGCTACGCTCGCAAATATCTGCGGCCACAGGAACATTCCGTGGGCAATTGAGTTGAATTGGGCAATCAAGGAACCATTTTTATGCGCAAGCTTCTGCTGGCCACCTCCGCGGTGGCCCTGGCGTTAACGCTCTCCGGCCAAGCCCATGCCGGAGTGGAGAGCATTCCCGTCGCCGCCACGACGGTCGCACCGCCGGAGACTACGACCACGGACGGTCTGGTGTTCTCCAAGGACGCCGAGCAGGCCAAGCCGATCGAAAAGGCTGTTCCGTCCGAGCAGGCCCCGCCCTCCGGGCAAGCGGCGCCCGCGCTGGCTGCCGAAAACACAGCGATCACGGAACGGCTCAAGGATCTCGTGGAGAACAAACTCCAGCAGTTCGTGCCCAAGGAGCAGGACCGTGCGGGCGTGCTGGCGTTCTACCGCGCCCGCAATTTCGCGCCGCTTTGGATTGCCGCCGGAAAGCCCGCCCCGCGCGCGGAACAGGCTGCGGCATTCCTGAAAGACGTGGCGGCCGACGGCCTCGATCCGGCGGACTATCCGGCGCCAGGCTTCGGCAATGCCGATCCGGCCAAGCTCGCCGTCGAAGAGCTGGCGATGACGAATTCGGTGGTGACCTTCGCGCGTCACGCCAGCATTGGGCGCGTGGCGTTTTCGCGGGTGAGCGGCGCCGTCTATTTCGACCAGAAGGCGCCGAGCGCGGCCGATGTTCTCGGCAAGCTCGCCGAGAGCGCGGACGTGAAAGCGTCGCTCGATGCGTTCCATCCGCAGGCGCCGGGATACAAGGCGCTCAAGGCCGAGCTCGCCGCGGCCCGCACCGCCAAGGAAGCGCAGCCCGAAGCGAAGGCCGCGCCCAAGGAAGCCAAAACGGAAACAAAGAAGCCATCGAAGAAGGGCGCCCGCAAGTCCGACGAAGCAAAGGCTCCCCAAATCAAATCGAACGAGGTCAAATCGAAGGCCGCGACGATCGACGCTATCCTCGCCAACATGGAGCGTTGGCGCTGGATGCCGCACGATATCGGCGCGACCTATGTGATGGTCAACGTGCCGGACTACACCTTGAAGGTCGTGCAGAACGGCAAGTCGATTTGGTCGACCAAGATCGTCGTCGGCAAGCCCGGCTCGCACGCCACGCCGCTGCTGACCGAGACGATGAAGTATATCACCGTCAATCCGACCTGGAACGTGCCGCCCTCGATCATCCGCAACGAATATCTGCCGGCGCTGGCGCGCGATCCCGGAGCTTTGGCGCGGGTCGGGCTGCAGATGGGCCACAACAAGGACGGCTCGATCCGCATCTTCCAGCCGCCGGGCGAGCGCAATGCGCTGGGCCGCATCCGGTTCAACTTCCCGAACCAGTTCCTCGTCTATCAGCACGACACGCCGGACAAGAAGCTGTTCGCACACGATGCCCGCGCCTACAGCCACGGCTGCATGCGCGTGCAAAACCCGGATCAATACGCCGAGGTGCTGCCGGGCGTCTCGCAGCCGGAGGACAAGTACACCGCCAAGCGCATCAGCTCGATGTACGGGTCGAACGAGCGCACCATCAGCTTCAAGAGGCCGATCCCGGTCTACATCACCTATCAGACCGCGTTCGTGGACGATGCCGGTAAGCTCCAGAGCCGCGCCGACATCTACGGGCTGGACCGCGACCTGCTGAACATCCTGCGCGGCGACCCGAAGGTGGCGGACGTGCCGGTGGCGCGGAACTACAGCTCGAGCAGCAAACCGGTGATGTCATCGGCGGCAGGCGGCGCGCGCAGGGAAGCCGGCTATCGCACCACGCCCGGCTATACCAGTTGGGGTTCGGCCGGCTCGCCGCAGAATTTCCGCAGCGCCTACCAGCCAACGGACCGCAACGGGGCCTGGTAAATAACGCCTAACCCCGGCTGGCGCGGCCCACCAAAGCGTTGGCGCCGATGGCGACCACGAACAGCGTCAGCAGCACCGCATACATGCGCGGCATGTCGAACGTATTGTAGGCGTCGATGATCATGAAGCCGACGCCCTTGTTGGAGAGCTTGGTCTCGGCGAGCAGCGTGCCGATCATGGCGACGCCCATGCCGAGCCGGACGCCGTTGACGATCGGCTCGCGCATCGCCGGAAGATAGATCTTCGTCACCATCTGCCAGGTGTTGAGGCGGAAGCTGCGTCCGACGCGGATCAGCACCCCTTCGATCTGCCGCATGCCGGACGCGGCGCTCAGCACGATCGGAAAGAAGCACGACAACGTGCCCATCGCGATCTTGGATTCCGGTCCCACGCCGAACCACATGATCATGACCGGGAAGAACACGATCTTCGGAGTCGGCCCGAGATAGTAGAGATAGCGTTCGAACGCTTTGCTGAGGAACGGATTGGCGCCGAGCGCCAGGCCGACCGCTAGGCCCGCGAACCCGCCGATCACCAGGGCGGTCGCGACCTCCATCACTGTCACATAGAGATGCCAGTAGAACGCCGGAACCCAGAGCTGCTGGGCGAACCGCAGGCCGCCCATGCCGATATCGACCGGCCACTTCAGGTCCGGATGAAACAGGAGTTCGGCCAGCGACCGGCCGATGACCACGACCGACGGCACCACCTCGCGCAGCAGAATCCCCGAAGCGGCCACCGCCTCCCATGTCACCAGGAGAGTCAGCAGGATCGCGACGCGCAGCCGCGTGACCGGGCTGAGCCACGGTCCGGCCGCCGGCGCTGGGACGCCCGTCAGGTGCCCGGTCTGAGCCATCGCTCGATCCGCTCCGTGCCGATGAAGAACATCACGCTGACCAGGATCACGAAGCAGATCGCCGCGTAGGTTCCGGGCAGGTCGTAGCGTTCGGAGAGCTCGTTGACGAGCTGGCCGAGGCCGCCGAAGTTGATGAGGAACTCGACGCCGACGATGTTGATCAGTGCGAAGATCATGCCAAGCCGCACGCCGACGAAGATGGTCGGCAGCGCGGAGGGAAACAGTATTTTCCAGTAGAGCTGCGAGGGCGTGAGCTTGAAGCTTCGCCCGACATTGATCAGCACCGCCCGCGTGCCGGACAGGCCTTCCAGCGTCTTGAGGATCACCGGCGGCAAGGCGGCGACGAAGGCGATCATGATGATGGTCCAGGCGCTGCGGCCGAAGATCACCAGGAACAGCGGATACATTAGAACCAGCGGCGCCGAGGCCAGCGCCGCGATCCAGGTCTCGGTGGCGAGCCGGACGAGACGGCTGCGATGCAGCAGCACGCCGAGCGAAATGCCGGTCACGCTGAGCATCAAGGTCGCCGCCAGCGCCTCGCCGCAGGTCAGGAGAAAGCGCGGCAGAACGTTTTCCTCGAGGATGATGCGCTCGAAGCTCCAGAGAATCTCGGTGGGCTTTGGCACGATGAAGGGATTGATCAGGCCCGCCCGGATCAGCACCTCGATCAGCGCAATCAGCGCCAGCAGGCAGGCGACCCCGAACACGAAGGGGGCGGCCGGGCGCTTCATCAGCGCGCGCGCGCTCATTTCAGTCCCCGGCGAGCTTCGGACCCGTGCCCCGGACGCGGTGCAGCACGGAGCGAAGCGGAGTGTTGCACCGCTGATCCGGGGCCGTTCCAGATACCGAATATGGAACGGTCCCGGGTCTGCAGCGCATCACTCCGCGCTATCGCGCTACGTGCTACGCTGCGCCCGGGACAAGAGGTCTCATAGGGCGCGACTGTCATCATGCGCGCCTGCCGCCGTCACGCGCTACGCGCGACTCGTCGTCCTGGAGGCCCTTGCTCGCCTCCTCGCGCAGCTCGGCCCAGATCTGCGCGCCATAGCGGCCGAAGTCGTCGCTGCCGACGACCTCGGAGGTGCGCGGCCGCGGCAGCTTGATCTCGACGATCCGCTTGGTCCTGCCGGGGCGATAGGTCATCACCAAGATGCGATCGGAAAGCTGAACCGCCTCGGTCAGGTTGTGGGTGATGAGCAGCGTGGTCTGCTTCAACTCCTCCTGGATCTGCAGAACCTTGTCGCCGAGCAGAAGCCGGGTCTGCTCGTCGAGCGCGGCGAACGGCTCGTCCATCAGCAGAATCTTGGGCTCGGAGGCGAGCGTGCGCGCCATCGACACGCGCTGGCGCATGCCGCCGGACAGCTCCGCCGGATAACGCCGCTCGAAACCGTCGAGCCCGACCAGATCGATGAAATGGCGGGCCCGCTCGATCCGCTCGGTCTTCGCCATGCCGGCGATCTCGAGCGGAAACGCCACGTTGTCGACCACCGTGCGCCAGGGGAATGTCGATTCCTCCTGGAAGATCATGCCGACCGAGGCGTGCGGCCCACGCACGGTGTCGCCGCCGACCATGACGCGCCCTTCGTATCCGTCGAGCAGGCCACCCATGACGTTGAACAGGGTGGATTTGCCGCAGCCAGACGGCCCAATCACCGATAGGAATTCGCCCGGCATGACATTGAACGACACGTCATCGACAGCAGTGAGAACACCGTCCTGCGTTTCGAAACGCTTGACGATGTTCTCGACAACCAGGATGGGTTCGGCGGTAGGCATCGCCACGCTCACCGCCGGTTGATGTCAGGTGCCGCGATCGGCCTTGCCGCGGGCCATCGCCGCGGCGGTCGCCGGGCTGTAGCCGCCGAGGATGCGGGCATCGACCACGGCGACGCCGCCGGCCTCGACCACCGCGATGGCTTCCTTGAGCGCCTTCTCCAACTCGCCGGCGTTGCGGCATGGCCCGAAGCCCTTGGCGCCCTGCCCGCGCGCGACCATGCCGATGTCGATGTCAGGATCGGCGATGCGCTGGCCGATCCACTTGTTGTCGACCGGACGGTTGCGGGCGATGGCGACACGCTCCTGATGAACCTCGTCGTTGTAGAACGAGCGATTGTTCGCCACGACGAACAGGATCGGAATGCGGTAGTGCGCCGCAGTCCACACCGCCGTGTTGCCCATCATGAAGTCGCCGTCGCCGCAGACCGCGATCGGCAGGCGTCCGGTGCCCTTGAGCGCCAGAGCCGCGCCGACCGAGATGCCCGGTCCGCCGCCGACACCGCCGCCGCCGTCGGAGCCGATGTAATCGAGCGGATGGCGGAACGGCCAGAATTCGCCGTGCCAGGACAGCGAGACGTGGGTGAGGCAGGCGGTGCGGTCGCCGACCGCGTGACGCAGCACGTTGGCCATGTCGGCCGCAGCCATCTCACTTTCGGGCGCGGGCTTGGGCTTGAGCGGATGCTCGCGCACGAGGTGCGGCTTCTTCGGCTTGGCCTTGCCCGCGACAGCGGCGACGAGCGCCTCAACGGTCGCGTCGGCCTCCGCCGGAATAAACAGGTCCACCGCCGGCAGACCCTCGTAGTCCATGCTCCAGCCGTTGTGCAGGTTCTGGTCGAGCGACACCTGGATGACGGTCGCCGACGGAACGCTGCCGATCGCCTTGAACGTGCCGCCAAGGTCGACCCAGTCGAGGCTCAGGATCACATCGGCGTCCTTCACCGCGGCGATCAGATCGTCGGTGGCGAAGGTCGCGGGATAGCCGATGTGCAGCGGATGATCGGTCGGGAACGCCGCGCCGATCTTAAGGTTGGAGGCAACACGCGCGTCGATCGCCTCGGCGAGTTCGATGCGCCGTTTCCAGTCCTCGACCTTCCGCGACATGCGCCCGGCCAGGATCAGCGGCTTCTTCGCGGCCAGGAGAATGTCGGCCGCCTTCTTGACCAAATCCGCCGACGGGCCCTGCACCACCTGCGGCATGTAACGCTTGGCGTCGATCGGCGGCAGCGGCGCCGGAAGCTTGCCCTCCTGCACCTCGGCATCGAGGTTGATGTAGGTCGGCCCGCACGGCGCGGTGTTCGCCATCCAGTAGGCGCGCAGCACCGACTCGCGGGCGGCGCCGGCCGACGCCGGCTGGTCGTCCCACTTGGAGAAGTTGCGAATGATCGCGCCCTGATCCGCGGCGGTGTGGATCCAGTCGATCCACGGCCGGCGCTTCATGGCGTCGACCGGGCCGGTGGCGCCGAGAATGAGGATCGGCATGCGGTCGCACCAGGCGTTGAAGATCGCCATGGTGGCGTGGAACAGGCCGACGTTGGAATGCACGGCGGCGGCCATCGCCTTGCCGGTCACTTTGGCGTAGCCGTGCGCGATCGCGACGGCCGCTTCCTCATGCAGGCACAGCAGCATCTGCGGCTGCTCGTTGCCGAGGAAGTTGACGATGCTGTCGTGCAGCCCGCGATAGCTCGCGCCGGGATTGAGCGCGATATACGGAATGTCGAGCGCGCTCAGCGTCTCGGCGACCACATCGCTGCCGAAGGCCGGCGCATTGGTGCTGTACGGGATCGAAAGCCGCTCGATCTTGTGCACATCGGGATCGGCGAGGGCGGGACTTGATTTCGGGGCCATGGTTGCTGACGTCCAGGTTCGGCCGGCCATCCATACGAGCACCGGTGTTGAACCGACGGAGCACGCTTGCGGACGCGGCAAAGGCGCAGGAAAAAGACCATAGGGCGCAACGCCCGTCAAACCCCTTTTGCCGCGCTGCCGCAATTGCTGCGGGCATCCGCGCACGGGAACGGTGCTTGCCGCTGGATTCCGACGGAGAGCGGTGCGCTACGCCGCTCGCACGCGGTTGAAGAAGCGCGCGAGCTTGCTTTCGAGGTCCTGCGCGCGCGCCGAGAGCCGCGTGGTCCAACCGCCGATCTCACCGGCCGCGGCGGCGCCCTGCTGGGCGGCCTGCCCGACCGACTGGATTTCGTTCGAGGCCCGCGAGGTGTTGCCCGCCGCCCTTTGGATGCTGTCGGTGATGCCCCGCGTCGTCATGGACTGCTGCTCGACCGCCGTCGAGATGGTGGTGGCCATCTCGGTCAGCTCATGGATGCTGTGCGCAATCGAGGCGATCTCGCCGACCGCGCCCTTGGTCGCGGCCTGGATGGCCGTGACCTGCTGCGAGATTTCCTCGGTCGCGCGCGAGGTCTGGTTGGCCAGCGCCTTGACCTCGGCGGCGACCACGGCAAAGCCCTTGCCGGCCTCGCCTGCACGCGCCGCCTCGATGGTGGCGTTGAGCGCGAGAAGATTGGTCTGCGCGGCAATCCTGGAAATCAGCCCGACCACCGAGCCGATCCGCTCGGCGGCTTCGTTCAGCGACCGGATGTTCTGGTGCGTGCGTTCGGTTTCATCCACCGCCGCGCGGGCCATGTCCAGGCCGCGCGCCGTCTGCTGGCCGATCTCCCGGATCGAGTCCGACAGTTCGTCGGTCGAGGAGACCGCCAGATCGACACTCTGCTTGGTCTCGTCCGACGCGGATGACGCCAGCCCCATGCGGTTGAGCGTATCGTCGGTGATCCGCTGCATCAGCGCCGAGGTCGCGGTCAGCGAGCCCGATGTCTCGTTGATCGCCTCGATGACCTCGCCGATGGTTCCGTCGAACTCCCGGATCGCCTCGTCGACCTCATGCCGCCGCGCTTCGGCCACCTGCTCCTTGGCGCGCAGCGCAAGCGTCGAAGTGGTGGCGATGTCGAATAGGATCACCCGCGTCAGCACGTTGGAATGCTCGGCGACCACCCTGCCGGAAAAGCGGTGCCGCGCCGCGATGAGATTCAGCGCCCGCGACAGGAATAGCGTCGCGTAGAGCACACGGCCGCGTCCTTCAAGCCCGAACGAGGTGGTGCGCTCGACCGTACGGCGGCAGGTTTCATGGTATTCGATATCGAAGGTGCCGGCCATCAGCGCGCGCATGTGGTCGGTCTCGATCTGACGGACCTCGTTGCCGTGGCGCGCATAGACCGCCGCCACATGCGGCAGGCGGCTGGCGCTTGCAAAGAATTCGTCGAGGATCGAATCGAACGCCGGCTCGATCGAAGGCCATGTGTCGCGAAGAATCCGGCTCACGCCTTCGTCCAGCCCGTAGCTCATCAGGCGGGGCACGAATTCCGGTGGAAGCTCGCGACGGGCCATACTCGTCAGGCCGCCCGCACGCTGTTGAAGAAGCGCGCGACCTTGGCCTCGAGATCCTGCGCCCGCGCCGACAGCCGCGCGGTCCAGCCGCCGATCTCGGCGATCGCGGCCGCCGAATGGCTTGTCGCCTCCTCGACGGACTTGATCTCGTCGGACGCCCGCGCGGTGTTGCCGGCCGCGGTCTGGATGCTGCTCGCGATCTCGCGCGTGGTGGCGCCCTGCTGATCGACCGCCGCGGCGATCGAGGTCGAGACCGACGTCAGCTCGTGGATGGTGCGGCCGATCGAGCCGATTTCGTTGACGGCGCCTTTGGTCGCCTCCTGGATGGCGGCGACCTGCTGCGAAATCTCCGCGGTCGCGCGGGAGGTCTGGTTGGCGAGCGCCTTCACCTCGGCAGCGACGACCGCAAAACCCTTGCCGGCCTCGCCAGCGCGCGCCGCCTCGATGGTGGCGTTCAGCGCCAGCAGGTTGGTCTGCGCGGCGATCTTGGAAATCAATCCGACGACCGAGCCGATGCGCTCGGCCGCCTCGTCGAGCGAGCGCATGGTCTGGTTGGTCCGCTCGGTGTCGGCCACCGCCGAACGCGCCATCTCCATGCCGCGCGCGGCCTGCTGGCCGATCTCCTGGATCGAATTGGAAAGCTCCTCGGTCGCCGCGACGGTGAGATCGACGCTCAGGCTCGTCTCCGCCGAGGCGGTGGACACCGACGCCATCCGGCGCAGCGTGTCTTCGGTGACCTGCTGCACGGTGGACGAGGTCGCTGTGAGCGAGCCGGTCGCCTCCTTCAGCGCGTCGATCACGCCGCCGATCGCGGTGTCGAATTCGCCGATCGCCTGATCGATCACATGACGCCTTGCCGACGCGGCGTCGCGCACGCGCTGCAGATAGAATGTCGAGGTGGTGGCGAGATCGAAGAAGATCGCCTGCGAGAATATGCTGATCCGGTCGGCAAGCTTCTCCGGAGAGAAGCGGTGTTTGCGCCGCAGGACGAAGGTCGCCATCCGCAACACGGCGGCGGCGGAGTTCATCCGTGCGCGGCCCTCGAAGCCGAGCGTCGATTCCTTCTCGATGGTGTTGCGGCAGCAGTTCAGGTAGCGGGGGCCGAAGTCGGCCCGCAGCAACTCCTGGAACTGCCCGATCTCGATACGCCGGAACTCGCCGGAGTTTTTCTTGTAGAGCTCGGCCACCTGGCTCAGCCGGGCCGCGCCGGCGATCACCTCGTCAACCGCTTCGCCCAGATGTGGATCGAGCAAAGGCCTGAGTTCGCGCAGCACATGGCGCGCGCGGTCGTCGATCTGGTAATTCGAGAGCCGGGCAGCCAATTCATGCGAGACTTGTGGCAACGTCATCAAGGCAACCATTCGTTGACCAATACTGCCGAGATATAGGGCAGGAATGGTTGTCCGAGCCTTAATGGTCCCGCTCGGGGCGGGTCCCGCAGCGCAATAATCCGGCGACAGCGCGAGTTTCTGGAACGCTTCAAAGCCGCCGCGGCACGGGCCGTTGCCCATTCCCGGTATCCCGCATAGGCTTCGCGCAGGTCGGCCAATGGGCCACCTGACTGCGATGGATTGGCGGGTCGAGCGTCGTGGCAGCGTCGGGAGAGGATCGGATCCGGCAACTCACGCAGCGGATGCTGCGAAAGAAACTCTACGTCATCCTCTCCAAGGGCGGCGCGACACCGGAGCAGATCGGCGCCATGCTGCCGCAGCACCTCGAATATATGATCGGGCTTGAGAAGAAGGGCGTGCTGTTCGCCTCCGGGCCGCTGACGGCCGCGCCCGGCGCGCCGGTGGGCGACGGGCTGACAATCCTGCGCGCCGCGAACGCCGCCGAAGCCCGCAAGATTGCATCCAAGGATCCGTTCGTCATCAACAAGCTTCGCACCTTCGAGGTGCGCGAATGGACCTTGATGGAAGGCTCGGTCGGCGTGACGGTGAACTTCTCCGACCAGTCGATCGACTTCGCGTAACCGGCCAAAAATAATAAAGGAGCAGGGATGGAAACCGTAGGCTTCGTCGGCGTCGGCAAGATCGGCCTGCCGATCTCGGAAAATCTCATCAAGAGCGGCTACCGCGTGCTGGGCTACCGGCGCGGCTCACTGGCCGATTTCGAGAAGATCGGCGGCGTGCCGGCGAAGTCGCCCGCCGAAATCGGCGCGCAATGCGATGTCGTGCTGTCCTGTGTGCCCACAGCCGAGGCGATGGATGAGGTGGTGAACGGCCCGCAGGGCCTGATCCATTCCGCGCGGCCCGGCCAGATCATCGTCGAGCTGGGCTCCCATCCGGTGCCTGCGAAGGAGAAGCAGGTCGCGCCGCTGGCCAGCAAGGGCGCGGCCTATCTCGACGGCGAGGTCAGCGGCACGCCCGGCATGGTGGCGGCGCGCAAGGCCGTGATCTATCTGGGCGGCGACGCGGAGGCCGCCAAGAAGGTGGAGCCAGTCATCAAGGGCTTCGCCGACATGTGCCTCTATTTCGGCCCGTTCGGCGCCGCAACCAAGGTCAAGCTCGTGAACAATCTTCTGGTCGCCATCAACATCGCCGCGACCGCCGAAGCGATGGCGCTGGGGCTCAAGGCCGGCGTCGACGTCGACCTGATGATCAAGGCGATCGCCTCGGGCAGCGGCGGCTCGACCCAGTTCGGCATCAGGGCGCCCTGGATGGCGCAGCGCAAATTCCAGCCGGTGCAGGGCCAGGCGGCGCTGCTATTTCACTACTTCCACATGATCGAGGATTGGGCCGACGAGACCGGCACCGCGACGCCGCTGCTCAACCGCGCCAAAGAGCTCTATCAGAAATGCGTCGATATGGGACTCGGCGAGACCCACGACGTCGCCGTCATGATCGACGTCATCAATTCGCTCCCACGAGAAAAACACTGAAAAAAAGGAACAGCAATGATCGGTGTCAAGAAGATCGCCCACGCCACATACGAGACGCCCGACCTCGACAAGCAGATCGAGTACTACACCGACATCCTCGGGCTGACCCTGGTGGCGAAGGAAAAAGACATCGCCTATCTCGCCTCGACCCTCGACCACCATTCGGTGGTGCTGCGCAGGGGTGATCATTCCCGATGCGTGCGTCTCGGCTTCCAGCTCGGGCCGGACGACGATCTCAACGCATTCGAGAAGCAGACCGCGGCGCACGGCATCAAGACGGCGCGCAAGAAGGACCCCGAGCCTTCGATCGCCGACATGGTGGCATTCGACGACCCGAAGGGCACCGCGATGGAGGTGTTCAAACGCGGCGAAACGTCCCCGCAGAAATTCCCGTTGAAGGGCATCGTGCCGCACAAGCTCGGCCACGTCGCCTTCTTCGTCAAAGACGTCCAGGGCACCACCAAGTTCTATTGCGACGTGCTGGGCTTCCGGGTGTCGGACTGGATGGGCGACTTCTTCTCGTTCCTGCGCTGCGGCACCGATCACCACACCATCAACCTGATGCGGGACCCCGAGGACCGGCACTTCCACACCGCCTTCGAGCTGCGCGACTGGGGCCACATGCTCACCGCCTGCGACCATCTCAGCCTGCACGGCTACAAGCTGTTGTGGGGACCGGGACGCCACGGCATCGGCCACAATCTGTTCTGCTATCACCGCGGGCCGAACGGGCTGATCACCGAACTGTTCGCCCAACTCGACCAGATGAACGAGGCGCTGGGCTATTTCGAGCCGCGGCCCTGGCACCGCGACCGGCCGCAGAAACCCAAAGTTTGGGCCAAGGACCCGACGGCGTCGAATTATTGGGGTATCATGCCGACAGACGAGATGCACAAATAGGGAATGGGAGCTGCATCATAAGAGCGGCGCGCATCGACGCTCCGCTCAAGGGAGGAGACGATGGCGAAGATGTGTGGGAATGCGCTGCGCGCGTTCGTCGCGGCGTTCATCGTTGGACTGTTCCTGCTGTCGGGCGCATCCGCCCAGAGCGGCAACCCGATCAAGGTCGGCCTGAGCCTCGCCCTCACCGGCGCCGGCGCGTCGCCAAGCAAGGTCATCAACACGGCGCTGGAAATCTGGCGCGACGACGTCAACGCCAAGGGCGGGCTGCTCGGCCGCACGGTTGAGCTTGTGATCTACGACGATCAGAGCACGCCTGCGAACGTGCCCGGCATCTACACCAAGCTCATCACCGTCGACAAAGTGGATCTGCTGCTCGGGCCCTACGGAACCAATTTCGTCGCGCCGGCGATGCCGACCATCATCCAGAACAAAAAGCTGACGATCAGCTTTACCGCGATCGGCATCAACCGCGAATTCAAGTACGACAAATACTTCTCGATGGTCTCGGTCGGACCGGAGGGGATCAGGGCCTTCTCCATCGGCTTCTTCGACCTCGCCGCGGCGCAGAAGCCGAAGCCGCAGACGGTCGCCATCCTCGCCGCCGACGCCGAGTTCGCACGCGCCTCCGCCGACGGGGCGCGCGAAGAAATCAAGAAGCATGGCTTCAAGATCGTCTATGACCAGAGCTACCCGCCCTCGACCACCGACTTCTCGCCGGTCATGCGCGCGGTCCAGGCGGCCAATCCCGACATTCTCTTCATCGGTGCCTATCCGCCTGACAACGTCGGCATCATCCGCGCCGCCAACGAGATCGGGCTGGCGCCCAAGATGTTCGGCGGCGCGATGATCGGCATGCTGGTCACGCCGATCAAGGTGCAGCTCGGGCCGATCGCCAACGGCCTGATCGTCGGCGAGAACTTCGCCGCGGCCTCGGCGCCGAGCATCCCCGGGTCCGCCGACTTCCTCAAGCGCTACAGCGCGAAGGCCGCGGCCGCCGGCATCGACCCGCTTGGCTTTGCCTGGGGCCCGTTCGCCTATGGGGCCGGCCAGGTGCTGGCGCAGTCGGTGACCGAGACCAAGAGCCTCGACCACGACAAGCTCGCCGCATACATGCACAAGGCGAGCTTCAAGACCGTGGCGGGCGACTTCTCGTTCGCCGCGGACGGCGAATGGTCGAAGGCGCGCCAGGTCTGGACCCAGGTCCAGAACGCCCAGCCGAACAACCTCGACCAGTTCCGCGACGGCAAGGTGCAGCCGATCCTTTGGCCACCGGAGTCCAAGACCGGAAATATCATCTATCCCTACGCCGACGCGCGGAAGAAATAAGCCGGGCGAAATGCATTGCCCGTCAAGGAGGAGACAATGATGACTGTGATGAGGAAGACGCTCGGCGTGTTCGCCGCAGCACTGCTGATCGGGCTCTGCTGGCTCTCGGGCGCATCCGCCCAGAGCGGCAACCCGATCAAGGTCGGCGCGGGACTGGCGCTCACCGGCGGCAGCGCGCCGGCCGGCAAGATGCTCCAGGCCGCGATCGAGATTTGGAAGGATGACGTCAACGCCAAGGGCGGGCTGCTCGGCCGCCCGGTCGAGTTCATCTCCTACGACGACCAGAGCACGCCGTCGAACGTGCCGGGCATCTATACGAAGCTGATCACCGTCGACAAAGTCGATCTGCTGCTCGGGCCCTACGCCACCAACTTCGTGGCGCCGGCGATGCCGACGATCATGCAGCACAACAAGATGACGTTCAGCCTCACGGCCATCGGCATCAACCGGCACTTCAACTATCCGAAATACTTCTCGATGGTGTCGGTGGGACCGGACGGCGTGAACGCCTTCTCCAAGGGCTTCTTCGAAGTGGCGGCGGCGCAGAAGCCCAAGCCGCAGACGGTCGCGATCCTCGCAGCCGACGCCGAATTCGCCAGGGCCGCCTCGGACGGCGCGAAGGTGGAGTTGCAGCGGCACGGCTTTCGGCTGATCTATAACCAGACCTATCCGCCAGCCAACACCGACTTCACGCCGATGGTGCGGGCGATTCAGGCATCCAACGCCGACATCGTCTATATCGCCGCCTATCCGCCGGACAATGTCGGCATCATCCGCGCCGCCAATGAGATTGGCCTGTCGCCCAAGATGTTCGGCGGCGCCATGATCGGCATGCTGATCACGCCGATCCGCGTGCAGCTTGGGCCGGTGGCCAACGGCTTGGTGATCTCGGAAACGTTCCTGCCGTCTCCGAAGCTCCAGTTCGAGGGCCTTGCCGACCTGATGAAGCGGTATCAGGCCAAGGCCGGCGAACTGAAGACCGATCCGATCGGCTATGCGTTCGTGCCGATGGGCTATGCCGCCGGGCAAATTCTCGCCAAGGCCGTGACCGAGACCAAGAGCCTCGATCACGACAAGCTCGCCGACTACGTCCGCAAGACCAAGTTCGACACCGTTGTCGGGGCGATTTCGTTCGGCAAGGACGGAGAGTGGTCCGCGCCGCGGCAATTCACCACGCAGGTCCAGAACGTCATGCCGAACAATCTCGATCAGTTCCGCGACGGCTCGAAGACGCCGGTGCTGTGGCCGCCGGAGTATAAGAGCGGCGACATCATCTATCCCTACGCCGACGCACGGAAGAAGTAGGAAATCCATACGATCCGTGAGAAGCCGCCGCCGAAAGGCGGCGGCTTTGTTCCCGGGAATGTCCCGCTTCGTTCACAAGGAACGAATCGTTCCGCGAATCGAAATCTTTTCCCGCGATAAAGTTTTGCGTTAACGTGATCGCTTCGATCGCGCGAGCGGCGTTAAGCAGGAACGCGCCGATGTTCTTCCTAATGTCCCGCTTCGTTCGCGAAGAACGAATCGTTCCGCGAATCGAAATCGATTCCGGCGCGACAATTTTCCGTTAACGCGCGATTGAAAACGGAGTCATTCCGGTCGAGCGCGAAGCGCGAGTGCCGGAATCCATGATCCCCATCCTTCCGATCAAGCACTGGGAGTATGGATTCCGGATCGCGCCGGAGCCTGTCATCGGGCCGCGCTTCGCGCGGTCCCGTTGGGCGCGTCCGGAATGACGACGAGGGGCGTGCGCGCTACTTCGCCATCGCCGGCGCGCGATCGGCCGCCGGCAAATACTTCGGCCTCATTTCGCTCGTCGTCGCCTTGTCTTCGATCGGCGCGCGCGGCAGCTTCGCGGTGCCCGCATCCATGATGAAGGTGTAGTCGAGCGAGAACCACGGGTCCTTCACGCCGGGCGCCGGCGGCTTCTCGTTCTCGTGGCGGACGTAGTCGCCCAGGAGCCGCTTGGTCACGCCGAACTGCACGTCGGTCTCGATGTTGGGATCGTCCGGCAGATAGACCTGCGAGATGTGGGTCTTGAAGCCCGGCTTGTAGATCAGGAAGTGCAGATGCGCCGGGCGCATGTTGTGGCGCCCCTGCGCCTTCAAGAGATCGCCGACCGGCCCATCGATCGGGATCGGATAGCCTGCCGGCTTGATGCTGCGGAACGCGATGTGCCCGTCGGCGTCGGTGGTGAACTTGCCGCGCAGGTTCATGTCGGCCTGGGTCGGGTCCTGGTTCTCGTAGAGCCCTTCGGTCGAGGACTGCCAGACGTCAACTTCGGCGCCCGCCACCGGCTTGCCGTCGCGGTCCTTGGCCCAGGCGTTGACGAACAGCTCCGGCCCCGGCGTCGGCGAGCGGATGATCGAGCCGCCGTTCTCGGTGCGCGGGGAGTCCAGCCGCCAGAACGGCCCCAGCAGGTTCGCGGTGGTTTCGGTCGCGCCGTTCTTGCCGTTGTTGAGCAGGCAAACCAGCGTCGAGACCCCGAGCGAGCCCGACATCAGCACCGCCTCGTTGTGGAAGGAATTGGAGCTCTGGCCGATGGAATTGACGATGGCGCAGGCCTGGTGGAACTCCTCCTCGGAGAGCTTCACCTCGCGGACGAACGCGTGCAGGTGCTTCACCAGCGCCGTCATCACCTCGCGGAAGCGCGGGTCGGGCGCGTGCGCGATCTCGCTCAGCACCGCCTGGGTGACCGAATCCGGACCGTCGATGATCATGGCAATTCT
Organism: Rhodoplanes serenus; assembly: GCA_945861855.1. Taxonomy (GTDB): domain Bacteria; phylum Pseudomonadota; class Alphaproteobacteria; order Rhizobiales; family Xanthobacteraceae; genus Z2-YC6860. Next base: position 34,490 of record CAMAWG010000007.1, on the reverse strand, counting down.
CCTGGACGTTCCTTGGCGGCTGCGCCGCCTGCTGTATTCCTTGGCCGAATTGATATGCTTGCCGGCACGATTGCTCAATCCCCCGAAGCGGGCATCCTGCCCGCGAAATCGTCGAGAGTTGACGAATGGCCCGCCACCGCATCGACACCCACCATCATCCCTATCCGCCGGTCTACATCGAAAAGACCGGCGAGGTGCTCAAGCACACCACCCATGCCTTCTACGAGAAGCTGAAGAAGTGGCACCCGAGCCAGGCCATCGAGGCGATGGACAAGGATGGCATCGCGGTGTCGGTGCTGTCGGTCTCGACGCCGAGCGTCTGGCTCGGCGACGCCGCCTCGTCGCGGATATTCGCGCGCGAGATGAACGAGGCCGCGGCGAGGATGCAGCGCGACTACAAGGGCCGCTTCGGCCATTTTGCGGCGCTGGCGCTGCCGGACGTCGAAGGCAGTCTCCGCGAGATCGAATATGCGTTCGACACGCTCGATGCCGACGGCATCGCGCTGACGACGAACTATCTCGACAAGTATCCCGGCGACGAGGCCTTCGCGGATGTGTTCGACGAACTCGACCGGCGCAAGGCCGTGGTCTATTTCCACCCGACCGCGGCGAGCTTTGCCTTCAACGTCATCCCGAACATTCCCCCGCCGACGATCGAGTTTCCGTTCGACACCACCCGCGCGATCGTGAGCCTTTTATTCGGCGGCACGCTGCACCGCTGCCCCAACATCAAATGGATCTTCTCGCACGGCGGCGGGGCGCTTGCCATGATCGCCAACCGGCTCGCGGGCCTCGCCAAGAATCGCCCGGAGCTGAGCGCCCGCGTGCCGAACGGCGTGATGCACGAGTTGAGCAAGCTCTACGTCGATGTGGTCGGCGTCACGACGCCCGGCGCGATGCGGGCGGTGCTCGACATCGTGCCGATGTCGCACCTGCTGTTCGGCACCGACTATCCGTTCTGGGCGCCAGAGACGACGATCAAGGGACTGGCCGGGCTGAAGCTCTCCGCCGCCGATCTTCAAGCGATCGAGCGCGACAATGCGCTCAAATTGCTGCCGGGACTGCCGAGGTAGCGGCACTCACTGCCTGTCATGCCCCGCGAAAGCGGGGCATCCAGTATTCTCAGATAGTGCGGTGATCACTGGATCGCCCGCCTTCGCGGGCGATGACATTCTGAGACCGCGGCTACTTCCCGCCCTGTTCCTTGTCGCGCAGCGTCTTGAGCAGCGCGCCGCCGTTGTTGGCCGCCCACAGCGCGCCGGTCGCAGCCGCGAGCTGCATCACCGTGTGCAGCTCCTCCCAGCTCGCGCCGGCCTTGCGCGCCGCCGCGGCATGGGCCTGCGCGCCGACCGTGTTGTGCTCGGCGAGCAGCATTCCGAACAGGATGAGCTGCGTCGTCTTCATGTCGATCACGCCGGAATAGAACGCACCCTTCCGCAGTTGCTCCGACACGCGAAGGAATTCCGGATTGACCTCGCCGGAAAACTCGAACCGCGCCGCCGGCAGCGGCGGAAGCGTGCCGAACATCTCGACATAGCTGTCGCGGAATTTTTCCAGGTCGTCAGGCAGCTTCTTGCTCATGGCGCCTACCTCTCCACGTCATGGTCACTCCACCTTGATCTTGGCGTCCTGGATGATCTTGCGCCATTTTGGCTCCTCGGACTTGACGAAGCTCGTCAGCTCTGCCGGCGAGCCGGCGATCGACTGAAACAGATAGCGGTCGAGGAAGGTCTTCTGGAACTCCGGATCGGCGAACAGTGCACGGACCTCGGCGTTGATCTTCGCCACCACGTCGGGCGGCATGCCGGCCGGCCCGAACAGCCCGAACCACGACACCGCCTCAAAACCCGCCACGGTTTCCGCCGCTGCAGGGACGTCCGGCAGTTGCGGCATGCGCTGCTTCGCGCCGACGGCGATCAGCTTGACCTTGTTGCCCTTCCATTGCGGCACCGAGGAGCCTGCGCTCACAAAACCCATCTGGATGTGGCCGGCGATCACATCGTTCATCACCGGCGCCGCGCCCTTGTAGTGCACCGCCTGGAACTTCACACCGGCCATCGTCTCCAGCAGAACCATGTTCAAGTGGCCGCTCGAACCGATGCCGAAGGTGCCGTAGTTGATGGTGCCGGGCTTCTGCTTGGCGAGCTCGATCAATTCCTTGACGCTATTGGGGGCAAAGCCCGGGTTCAGGATCAAGGCCTGGTTGATGATCATGAGCCCGCTGATCGGCGTGAAGCTCTTGTAGGGATCGTAAGGCAGCTTGGGATAGAGGCTCGGGTTGGCGACGAAGGTGCCGTCCGGCGCGATGAACAGCGTGGTGCCGTCGGGCGGCGCGTTGGCGACGTATTCGGCGGCGAGCTGATTGTTGGCGCCGGGCTTGTTTTCGACCACGGCCTGCTGGCCCCAGGTCTTGCTGAAGCGCTGCGCCAGCGCCCGGCCCATGATGTCGGTCACACCGCCGGCCGGCGCCGGCGAGACGATGGTGATGGTCTTGCTTGGAAAGGCTTGAGCGCCGGCAGACGTCACGCCCGCACCAAGCAGTCCGAATGCCAGCAACGCCGCTATTGGCTTATCCATGTCGGCAATCCTCCCAACCCTGCAGCTTGTTCTTGGGCGATTATCTTTCATTTTGCTCCGACTGCCTATGGCTAACCCGTTCGCTTGATCGCGCCGGGCAAGCAATCCTAGAGTGAGGTCTAGCGTTCGTACGACATGCCGGGAGATGTGTGATGAGCGGTAAAGAGACGCCGGTGCTGGTGGTCGGCGGCGGCATCGGCGGGCTTTCGACGGCCCTCGCCCTGTCGCGCAAGGGCATCCCGGTGCAGGTGCTGGAGCAGGCGCCCGAGTTCAAGGAGATCGGCGCAGGCATCCAGCTCGGCCCGAACGTGTTCCGCATGTTCGAAGTGCTGGGCCTGACCGAGCAGATGTTCCACTGGTGCGCGTTTCCCGAAGGCCTGGAGTTCCGCGACTCGATCACCGCCGAAACCATCGTCGACATGAAGATCGACAAGCGCTTCCACGACAAATACCACGCGCCCTACGGCGTCATTCACCGCGCCGACATGCTCAACGTCATCCTCGACGCCTGCAAGAAATCGAACCTGATCAAGCTCGCGATCTCGCAGAAGGTGGTCGCGATCGACGACACCGGCTCGGGCGTCACGGTGAAGACCGAGAGCGGCGAGACCTACCAGGGCTCGGCGCTCGTCGGCTGCGACGGGCTGTGGTCCACCGTGCGCGAGAAGATCGTCGGCGACGGCAAGCCTGTGGTTTCCGGCCACATCGCCTATCGCGCCGTATTGCCGACCTCCGAATGGCCCGTGGAATACCGCATCCCTAAGATGATCGTCTGGTGCGGCGAGAAGACCCATCTGGTGCACTACCCGCTCCGCCGCGGCGAGCTGTTCAACCTCGTCGTCGTGTTCCACTCCGACCGCTACGAGGAGGGATGGGACACCTACGGCGACCCGGCCGAGCTGCACGCGCGCTTCGCCGACAAGTGCGAACCCGTGCGCACCCTGCTTACCAAGGTCAACGCCTGGAAGATGTGGGTGCTGTGCGACCGCCCGGCGATCAAGAACTGGAGCCAGGGCCGCATCACGCTTCTGGGCGACGCCGCGCACCCCATGCTTCAGTATCTCGCGCAGGGCGGCAACACCGCGATGGAGGATGCCGTCTGCCTCGCCAACCAGATCGAGGCAATGCCTGGCGACTACGAGGCGGCGTTCAAGAAATACCAGGAGCTTCGATACCTGCGCACCGCGCGGGTGCAGCTCATGGCGCGCGTGTTCGGCGAGATCTATCACGCCAGCGGCGTCAATCGCGAATTGCGCAACAAGCTGCTGCGCGAATGGAGCCAGGAGGGCAGCCTCGACATGTCCTGGCTCTACGGCCACCAGCCGGAGCTGCCGCGTGTCGGAAACATACCGATGCCGGCGCCGACGCGGCTGGCATCGTAATCAACGATCTCAATTTCATCCGGGAGGAGACCGCTCATGGCGAAGCTCGACGATCTGCTTGAAGACCTCGTGACCGCGAACCACGTGCTGGCCAAGTACGGCATCGTCGATTCGTTCGGCCACATCAGCATCCGCCATCCGGACAGACCGGACCGCTTCTTCCTGTCGTGCTCGCGCGCTCCCGAACGCGTCAAGCGCGACGACATCGTCGAGTTCAATCTCGACTGTGAGCCGATCGACGCCAAGGGCAAGCACCTCTACACCGAGCGCCCGATCCACGGCGGCGCCTATCAGGCGCGGCCCGATGTGATGTCGGTGATCCACAACCACAGCCCGGGCGTCATCCCCTATGGCATCACCGGCCACAAGATGCGGCCGATCATGCACATGTGCGCCACCATCGGCCATGAGGTGCCGATCTGGGACCAGCACAAGAAGTTCGGCGACACCGATCTGCTGGTTCGCACCATGGCCCAGGGCCACGACCTCGCTAAGAAGCTCGGCAAGGGCGCCACCTGCCTGATGCGCGGCCACGGCTGCGTCGTGGTCGGACCTTGGATGCGCCGCACAGTCTACACCGCGATCTATCTGGAGCTGAACGCGAAGCTGCAGATGCAGGCCGAGGCCATGAGCAAGAAGGTGCAATTCCTCACCAAGGGCGAGGTGAGCAAGGTCATCGAGACCACGTCGCCGGCCAACGTCAACCGCGCCTGGGAGAACTGGTGCCGCGCGGTCGACCGGCCGTACAGGGAGTAATCCGCAACTTCCTACAGACGCCAACCGCAATGTTCGTCATAGCTGGGCTTGTCCCGGCCATCCACGCCTTGCTTGGCGGACAGTAAGACGTGGATGCCCGCAACAAGTGCGGGCATGACGTGGATAGGTGAGTGCAGAATTAGAGCGGCGGGAAATCCGGCGGCGGTATGCGCCGCTGCGACGCCGCCTCGTAGGCCGACGCGATCTTCAAGAGTACGTCCTCGCGGCCCGGCTCGGCACGAAACACCAGCGAGAACGGCAGGCCTGGCGCCGGAATGGCCGTCGGCTTGTCGGACGCCTGCGACACGTAGCGCTTGCCGTCCGGCGTGAGCTTGTAGACCGGATCGTAAACCGTCGTGACATAGCCCGCCGGGATCAGCACCTCGGTCAGGCCGGCGTTGGGACCGCTCAGCGATTCCGGCCGCAGGTTGCTGGCGATGTCGTACTGGTAGGCGTGGCCGATCAGCCCCGGCGGCCAGGGCGTGTGCAGCCGCACCAGCGCATCGAGCCTGTTCTCCAGGATCACCATCATGTCCGCGCGGCGCAAAAGCTCGCGCAGCATGATGCGCTCGTTGACGCCCTGCCGAGAGCCGTGCGGGTTGCGAGGGTCGGCAACTTCCTCCCAGTTCTTGAACGCCGCGCGCTGGTCGTCGCCCCAGAATTTCGAGCGCGCGTTGAGCGAAGCCCAATCGGTCAGCGTCTCGCCGAAGCCCTTCGCCTTCCAGTCGGCCGCGCGCCGCGACAGGTACTGCGAGATGTGGAAGCGGAACGCCATCGCCATTTCCTGGTTCTGGATGGTGGCGAGGTCGAGATTTCTCGGCGGCGCGATCCGGCCCTCGGCCATCTCGACGCAATAGTCGATCGGCTGCATTTTTCCCGAGCCGAAAACTTTCCCCGGCGCGAATTCGGTTGGCACGACCGCGGCGGCGAAATCGGGAAACACCGGCGTGCCGTCCGCCCTCACGCGAAACAGCAGGTCCGGCATGAACACCGGCACGAGCCGCGCCAGCGCCTTCCGGAAATCCACCGTCATGGTCTCGACTTCGGGATCGGGCGTCCACAGCGGATCGGTGGATTCGACCAGCGCCGCACCGAGCTTGTCCCCGAGGACGGTTCTGATCTCCATCGTCGCCGCGCTGACGATCGGCTCCTCGGTCTTCGATCCCGCCGGATAGACCATCGACTCGCGGATCACGCCGAGCCGCGTGCCTTCGAGAGACCCCGGCGTTCCCGCCGCCTTGGCGTGACCCGCATAAGGCGTGCCCAGCACCGACGAGCGCGGCACCGTGGTGAACGGATCGCGCGGATCGTAATAGCCCCGGTCCGGGTCCTTCAAAGCATCCAAAATCTTGGCACAATCGCCGACCTTGCGGGCATGGATGCCCGAGCGGTCGCAGTAGATGTCGGCGCCGATCGCGCCGCCGTCGAAGCCGAGCATCGCCTTGTGCGGCAGAATGAGCGCGATGGCGTTGTGGTTGGACGGCCCGCGGCACGAGGCGCGCGTTTCCTCGCCCAGACTCGCCATCACCAGATTGGCGCTGACCGACACGCCCGAGCCTGAGCTTGAGCCGAGCGAGGCCGAGCGCGTGGTGTCATACGGATTGGCCGGATTGCCGGCCCAGGTGCTGCGCTGATAGCCGAGCGTCGAGGGCAGCACCTTGGTGGGCTTGTTCCTGCCGCCCGGATCGCCGGCGCGGCCGTTGTATTCGGTGTTGACCGCCTTGGCGAAGACGATCGCGCCCTTGTTGCGAAGCTGCTCGACCAGAACGTGATCGCGCGCCGGGAAGTCGATGTCGTAGCGCGCGTCGCCACCGCCGGTCGAGCGCATGTCCCTGGTGTCGAACGGATCCTTGAACGAGAACACCACGCCATACATCGGCATTTGTTCAAGGTCCGGATTCCTTCCATACTTGTTATCCAGCTCGGCGGCGCGCTCCAGCGCGTCGGGCTGTTGGCGGAAGAATTCGCAGACCGCAGGCGCGGCCGGCGGCAGCGGCCCGAGCGACGGGTGCCTGTCGAACTCGCCCCAGCAGGTAACCGATCGCTCGCCGCGGATGTTGAGCGTGCCGAGCGCGTTGAGCTGGTCGGCGTTCGGAATGCCGACGATCATGCCGAACTGCTGCGGCACCTTCGGGTTGGAGGCGGTCGCCTCCATGCGGCCGAATTCCAGCGGCGGCCCCTGGTATTTGTCGAGATCGGGCAGGATGGCCGAGGCCTTGACCGTCTGCGTCGGGAACCTGATCGCGCCACCTGCGCGCACCACACCCGTCGTTTCGGGAACAGACGCGCCGTCCTGCGTCACCAGCGCGCTGGCGACGCCGTTGTAGGCGCGCACGCGGGCGAGATAGTGCTGCACCACCGCGACAACCGTGGTCCGGCCCGACCGGATCGCCTGGTGCAGGCCGTCGATCGTCGCCTCTTCCAGACGAAACGCCTTTTCGGTCATCGCATCCATCCCAGCCGGCTCGATCCTCGCGCGGCGCATTTCGGCATATCAGACCGGCGCCCGCAACGCCGACTTTCGACGGCGAGCAAATAACGCTATCGTTCGTCAGCCGGGCAAAGATCAATCGAGGTGGACGATGAAAAGACTGTGTCTTACCGCATTCGCGGCCCTGGCCTTCACAAGCGTGGCCGCCGCCCAGAGCTATCCGAACCGTCCGGTCACCTTCATCGTGCCCTACGGCGCGGGCGGGCCGGTCGACGTGCTGGCGCGTGCGCTGAGCGAGCCGATGCGGGCCGCACTCGGCCAGCCGATCGTCATCGAGAACGTCGTCGGCGCCAATGGCACCATCGGCGTCGGCAAGGCGGTGCACGCCGCGCCGGACGGCTACACGGTCAGCATAGGCAACTGGCCATCCCACATCACCAACGGCGCGATCTACAATCTCAATTACGATATCCAAAAGGATCTCGTGCCGGTGGCCCGACTGCCGCAGAATCCCTACATCGCGGTGGTGCGCAAGGATTTCCCGGCGAAGGACTTCAAGGAGTTCATCGCCTGGCTCAAGGCCAATCCGGGCAAGGCCACCGAAGGCACCGCGGGCCTGGGCTCCGGCCAGCACATCAGCGGCGTCTATTTCCAGAAGATCACCGGAGTGAAATTCCAGTTCGTGCCGTACAAGTCCGGCTCCGCCGACATCATCCGCGACATCACGGCGGGCCACATCGACTTCACCTTCGACCAGGCAATCACCTCTCTGTCGCACGTCAAGGGCGGCAACGTGCGGGCGCTGGCGGTGACGTCGGACCGGCGGCTCGACGCCGCACCGGACATCCCCACGGTCGACGAGGCCGGCGCGCCGGGCATCTACATCTCGACCTGGTATGGACTGTGGATGCCGAAGGGCACGCCGCAGGAGGCGATCGACAAGCTCGGCGCCGCCGTGCGCGCGGCCATGGCCGATCCCGCCTTGCGCCAGCGCCTCACCAGCCTCGGCCAGCAAATTCCGCCGCCCGAGCAACAGACCGCTGCCGCGCTCGCGGCCTATCAAAAGGCCGAGATCGACAAGTGGCATCCGATCATCAAGGAAGCCGGAATTAAAGCGCAGTAGCTGTCGGCGCCCTCTCCCCACCGGGTCGCGCCGCTGGCGCGGCCCGCCCGGTGGCAGGCTCTTGTGGGAGAGGGCAGTCGCAGCGGAGCAACGCAATAAATGGGTGAGGGGTCAGCGCATCGTTGAATCGCCGACCCCTCACCCGTCAGAGTCTGGTGAAACATTGAGACGCCCTCTCCCACAAGGGGAGAGAGCACAATAAATTCCGCCCATGGCCGACAACAAAAAAACAAACAGCATCTCCCCCTCCGACCTCGCCATCCTCGGCGAGCTCGAGCGCAAGGTGCTGTGGCTGGCGAGCTGGACCATTCACAACGCCAACCATCTGCGCGAGAGCGTGGACGGGCTGAAGGTCGGCGGGCATCAGGCCTCGTCGGCTTCGCTCGCCACCATTATGACGGCGCTCTATTTCCGGAGCCTCCGGCCGCAGGACCGGGTCGCGGTGAAGCCGCACGCCTCGCCGAATTTTCATGCGATCCAGTACCTGCTGGGCAAGCAGACGCGGGAGAAGCTCGAACAATTCCGCGGCTACAAGGGCGCACAGAGCTATCCCTCGCGCACCAAGGACGCCGACGACGTCGATTTCTCCACCGGCTCGGTGGGCCTCGGCGTCGCGCAGACCTTGTTCTCGTCGCTCGTGCAGGACTACGTGCGCGCGCACGGCTGGGGCCAAGAAATTGACGGAAAGGCCCGGCCGGAGGGCCGCATGGTCGCGCTGATCGGCGACGCCGAGCTCGACGAGGGCAACATCTTCGAGGCGATCCTCGAAGGCTGGAAGCAGGGGCTGCGCAACTGCTGGTGGGTCATCGACTACAACCGGCAGAGCCTCGACGCCGTGGTGCGCGAGGGCCTATGGGAGCGCTACGAGCAGCTATTCAAGAATTTCGGCTGGGACGTGGTGATCCTGAAATACGGCTCGCTGCAGCAGGCGGCGTTCCGCGAGGCCGGCGGCGAGACCCTGCGGCAGTGGATCGACCGCTGCCCGAATCAGCTCTACTCGGCGCTGGTGTTCCAGGGCGGCGCCGCGTGGCGAAAGCGCCTGATGGACGAGATCGGCGACCAGGGCGCGGTGACCAAGCTGATCGAACAGCGGTCGGACGACGAGCTGGCGCGGCTGATGAACAATCTCGGCGGGCATGACCTGCCGTCCATCGTCGAAGCCTTCGACAAGATCGACCACGACCGGCCGACCTGCTTCATCGCCTACACGGTCAAGGGCTTCGGCCTGCCGATCGCCGGCCACAAGGACAATCACGCAGGGCTGATGACGCCGGCGCAGATGGAAACCTTCCGCCAGGCGATGGACATCCGTGCGGGGCACGAGTGGGATTTGTTCGAAGGGCTGCGCGCGATGCCCGAGCGGGTGAAAGCATTTCTCGACAAGGTGCCGTTTGCGTCCGGCGGGCCACGCCGCCTTAACGCCCCGCAGCTCGCGGTGCCCGCGGAACTTAAGGTCACGATCCAGCCGGAGATGTCGACGCAGTTCGGCTTCGGCGCGCTGCTCAACGAACTGGCCCGCGAGAAGACAGCCTTGGCGGAGCGCATCGTCACCACCTCGCCCGACGTCACGGTCTCGACCAATCTCGGCCCGTGGGTCAACCGCCGCGGATTGTTCGCGCGCGAGAGCATGGCCGACACGTTCAAGAGCGAGCGCATTCCCTCCACCTTCAACTGGGAATTCTCGCCGAAGGGCCAGCACATCGAGCTCGGCATTGCCGAGATGAACCTGTTCATCCTTTTGTCGGCGCTCGGCCTGTCGCATTCGATCAACGGCGAGCGGCTCATTCCCATCGGCACGCTGTACGATCCGTTCATCGCCCGCGGCCTCGATGCGCTCAACTACGCCTGCTACCAGGACGCCCGCTTCATCGTGGTGGCGACGCCATCGGGCCTGACGCTCGCCCCCGAAGGCGGAGCGCACCAGTCGATCGCCGAACCGCTGATCGGGATGGCGCAGGACGGGCTTGCGTCATTCGAACCGGCGTTCGTCGACGAACTGGCTGCGATCCTCGCGTTCTCGCTCGACTACATTCAGAAAGACGGCGGCGGCGAGGCGTCCGAGCGCAATTGGCTGCGCGACGAGACCGGCGGCTCGGTGTATCTGCGGCTCTCGACCCGGCCGGTCGAGCAGATCAAGCGGGCGATGACGCCTCCGCTGCGCCAGGCGATCGTCGACGGCGCCTACTGGCTGCGCGAGCCCGGCCCGAACTGCCAGGTGGTGGTCGCCTACACCGGCGCGGTCGCGCCCGAGGCGATCCAGGCGGTGGGGCTGATCGCCGAGGACCGCCGCGACGTCGGCCTGCTTGCCGTGACGTCCGCGGACCGGCTCAACGCCGGCTGGACCGCGGCGCTGCGGGCGCGCGAACGAGGCCTCGTTCACGCCCGCTCGCACATCGAACGGCTGTTCGAGAACCTGCCCGGCAATTGCGGCATCGTCTCGGTGCTGGACGGCCATCCGGCGACGCTCGCCTGGCTCGGCGCGGTCAACGGCCATCGCGTGCGGCCGCTTGGCGTCGAGCATTTCGGCCAGACCGGCTCACTCCCGGACCTCTACCGGCATTACGGCATCGACGCCAACGCCATCGTCGCCGCGGCGCAGGCCATCGCGCCGGGCCGCCCGATCCGGCATCTGCGCGCGCTCGGATGACCGACGGCGCGAGAAACATTCCCGTCGCCATCGCCGGCGGCGGCCCGGTCGGGCTGATGCTCGCGCTCTTCCTCGACCGCTACGGCGTCCGCTCGGTCGTCTTCAACAGCGAGCCCGAGGTGCGCCGGCATCCGAAGGGTTCGACGCACAACTCGCGCACCATGGAGCACCACCGGCGGCTCGGCATCGCGCCGCAGGTCCGCGATCTTTGCCTGCCCATCAACCGGCCGACCGACGTGAGCTATTACACCCGTCTCACCGGCTGGGAGCTCGGCCGCATCCCCATGCCGTCGGAGGCCGACAAGCGGCGCGCGGTCGCCAGTTCCGCCGTCACCGACCAGACCCCCGAGCCGCTGCTCCGCGCCAACCAGATGTATGTCGAGACGTTCCTGCTCGCGCATGCGCGCACGCGACCCAATATCGCGATCCGCTTCGGCTGGCCGGTCGTGTCCTGCCAGGAGGACGAGCAGGGCGTGACGGTCGTGGCGGAGCCTGCCGACGGCGGCGCCCGCGAGACCTGGAGAGCGGAATATCTTGCCGGCTGCGACGGCGGGCGCAGCTTCGTGCGCCGCTCGCTGGCGCTGCGCTATCACGGCTTCGCCTCGCTCGATTCGCCGCACTATGGCGGCCGCCAGAACGCGACATACTTCCGCGCGCCGACGCTGTTTCGCGACCATCTTGCGCACCGGCCGGGCTGGAACTACTGGGTGATCAACCCCAAGGGTCGCTGCACCATCATCTCGCTCAACGATCAGGAAGAGTTCCTGGCATTCTCCAAGGCGCCGGACGACGGCACGCCGCCGAGCGACGCGGACGCGGTCCGCACGATCGTTCGCGCCGTCGGCGCCGACCTGCCGGTCAGCATCATCGGCCATTGGCCGTGGACCGCGGGCGTCGCACTCGTCGCCGAGCGGTTCGGAACCAGCCGCGTGGTGCTGGCCGGCGATGCCGTGCATCTGTTCACGCCCACCGGCGGCTTCGGCATGAACACCGGGATGGACGACGCTTCGAATCTTGCCTGGAAGCTCGCCGCCCTGGTGCAGGGCTGGGGTGGCGCGAGCCTGCTGCAATCCTACGAGATCGAGCGCAAGCCGATCGCACACCGCAACACCACCGCGGCCCGCGAGCTGAACAAGCAGCTCGCAAACATGCCCCCGACCGATGCGATCGACGAGGACTCGCCCGCGGGCGAAGCCGTGCGCCGCGAGGTCAGCGCGCACCTCGCCACGATGACCGAGGAATATGCCTCGCTCGGCGTGCAGCTCGGCGCGCGTTACGACGGCTCGCCGATCATTGTGTCCGACGGCGGCGCGCCGCCGCCGGAAGATTACCTGCGCTACGTCCCGAGCGGCGTGCCCGGCGGCCGCGCGCCGCATGTGTGGATGAACGCCGGCCGGGGTTACGGCGATTCCCTGTTCGACCGGATGGGCCCGGGCTTCACATTGCTGCGGCTCGGCGGCAAGGCGGCCGAGGGCGGCGCGATCGTTCAGGCGGCGCGCAAGCGCAACGTGCCGCTGACCGTGCTTGACGTGCCACTGCCCGAGGCGCGCGACCTCTACGGCCGCGATCTGGCGCTCATTCGGCCGGACCAGTATGTCGCCTGGCGGGGCGACGCCGCGCCGGCCGATCCCGACAAATTGATCGCCCGCGTGACCGGCAGAACCTGAGCGCGACGACTCGGCAAATTGACTTTTGGCGGCCATCTCGGCAATCAAGACCTCAATTCCCGCCGGCAAAGGCCGGAACCGCCCAAGGAACATACCATGTCGAAATTCCTGACCCTGACCGCAGCCGCCGCCGCGCTATTCGCCGCCACGCCCGCCCATGCCCAATCCGGCGCGGCCGACTATCCCAACAAGGCCGTCAGGGTCGTCGTCACGGTTCCCGCGGGCGGCGGCGTCGACACGGTTACGCGCCTCCTCACCGAACGGCTCCGGCAAAAGCTCGGACAACCCTTCGTCATCGAGAACAAGGGCGGCGCCGGCGGCAACATCGCGGCCGAATTCGTGTCCCAGGCCGACCCCGACGGCTACACGCTGATGGCGTCGCAGCCGGCGCCGATCACAACCAACGCCGTGCTGTACAAGAAGCTGAACTTCGATCCCACCGCGTTCGTGCCGGTCGCGCTCATGTCGTCGGCCCCGAACGTGCTGCTGGTGAAGAACGACTTTCCAGCCAAGACGCTGGCGGAGTTCATGGCCTATGTGAAGTCCAATCCCGCCTCGCTGAACTACGCCTCGCAGGGGCCGGGCACGACCTCGCACCTGACCGCCGAGCTGTTCAACAAGATCGCCGGCTCCAAGCTTACCCACGTGCCCTACAAGGGCACCGGCCCCGCGCTCAACGACATCGTCGCCGGGCACGTCGATCTGATCTTCATGCAGCTCGAAGCGGCCATCAAGCTGCACGAGAACGGCAAGGCGCGCATCCTCGCGGTCACCACCGAAAAGCGCATCCCGCAACTGCCGGACATTCCGACCATGGCCGAAGGCGGAATGAAGGACTTCATCTCCGACACCTGGAACGCCCTCAGCGCGCCGCCGAAGACGCCGCAGCCGATCGTCGCCAGGCTCAACGCGGCGGTCAACGATGTGCTCAAGCTGCCGGAGATGCAGGAGCAATACCGCAAGCTTGGCCTGCAACTGGGCGGCGGCAGCCCGCAGGATCTGGCGAAGGTGATCAAGGATGACACCACCCGCTGGGGCGACGTGATCAAGGAAGCAAAGATCCCGCAGATCTGACCGCTTGCGTTGCCGGCCGTCGCGTCGCGCACGGCCAATAGAGAATTGAGCGGCATGTCTGTGGACACCGCTTTGCCCAGGCGCACATGGCTCACGCCGCTCGCGTACAATCCGGTTGGGATGCGAGCCGATCATGGACATAGTTTTCAGCCAACCGGACGGCGCAAGCGAGCGGGACCATTTCATTCCCGCGCGGAAGATCGACGTCCTCGACGCGCTGATCAAGCACGACACGCTGGCCGGCGAGCGAGAGCTGGAAAAATTCCGGCAGTTCTCCCGGCTGCTCGGGGCGATCTATCACTACGAGTATTTCGACCAGCTCGAACGGCTGCGGAACGACTATTTCTATTTCAATCCCGAGATTGACGGTCAGGCCCGCTTCGACGCGGCCGGGATCGAGGCTGCCTATCGCGACCTGATCGAGACGCTGACGAAGGTGCTCCACAGCGCGAACTTCATCGAGGTCCCGCACGAGGAGATCGAGCGCTCTCATCGCGAGCACGCTGTTGTCCGTGTCAATATCAAGACGTCGCTGGACGATTACCGCGAGGTGCGGTTCTTCCGCCGTGGCCATCGACGGGAAACGCTGGAGATTTCCGAGTGGTTCGGCTGGCGCAAGCGCAGCGTCGAGATCGACGTCTATGACGACGTCGTCCTGCTGGTCGCGATGAAGAATGCCGACGGTGCTGCGAATGGCAAGAAGAAGCGTTCACGCAAGCCCAAGGTGCGCCCCGGCGCGATGCTGCTCAAATATTTCCGCAACATCGCCAGCGGCGATCTGAACGCGCTCTTTCCCGACGTGCGCGTGGTGATGGGCCTGCGCGACCAGCTCTGGATCGGCGTGCCGGCCCTGATCGGCGGCATCCCGATCCTGCTCAAGCTCGCCTCGACATTGACCGTCCTGATCCTCGTCGCCGGATTTTACCTCGGCTTGTCCGGGGCGGTGAAGGACGACGACTTCGCGGGCGCGTTCGCGGCGATCGGCGGACTTGTCGCGCTCGGCGGGTTCATCCTCACGCAATGGATGAAATTCCAGCGCCAGTCGCTGATGCACCAGAAGACTTTATCCGACAATATCTACTACCGCAACGTCAACAACAACGCCGGGATCTTCGACTACATCATCGGCGCCGCCGAGGACCAGGAGTGCAAGGAAGCCTTCCTCGCCTACTACTTCCTGCTCGCGCCGGGCGATGGGCCGACCGATCAGGAGCTCGACCGGCGGATCGAGGACTGGCTGCGGTTGACCTTCAAGACCGACGTCGATTTCGAATGCGGCGACGCGCTCGAAAAGCTCGACCGGCTCGGCCTCCTGCGGCGCGATGGCGGACGCCTCACCGCGCTGCCGCTCGACGAGGCCCTGATCCGGCTCGACCGTGTCTGGGACGATTTCTTTCCGATTGCCGGTGTCGCCCGCTGATCCCGGACGGCCGGATTCCAGCAACTGCTTGAAGTGATCCTCGTCGCGCACCCAATGGCTGTTGGCGATGCTCCGACCAGGCCATTCGCCGCAGCTCCCACGCAAAACAGACATTTATCTATCACGCGGAATGCGCGACAGTAATCGCGTTGTCGGGGCGGAAGGCCCCGGCCGCGAGGAAACGACGGGCGGAGGAGCTTCAGATGCCCACCATCGGCAGACGTACATTCGTGGCTGGCTCGGCCGCCGCCATGTTCGCCAAGAGCTTCCCGGCGTCGGCGCAGGACTATCCGACCCGGCCGGTCACGCTCATCATTCCGTTCCCGCCCGGCGGCAGCACCACCATCGTCATCCGCTCGGTCAGCGACAAGCTCGGCGAGGCGCTCGGCCAGCAGATCGTCATCGACAACCGCGCCGGCGCGGGCGGCACCGTCGGCACCCGCGCGCTCGCGAAGTCCGATCCCGACGGCTACACCATAGGGCTGGGCTACACCGGCACGCTCGCTATCGGCCCGAATCTTTACTCCAACGTCGGCTACGACCCGCGCAAGGACTTTGCCTCGATCGGACGGATCGCCACGGCGCCGAACACGCTCGTGGTGCATCCGTCGTTTCCCGCCAGGACGGTTCCCGAACTGATCGCCTATGCCAAGGCTAATCCAGGCAAGGTCAGCTACGGCTCGGCCGGCGTCGGCACCGTCAGTCACGTCTGCGGCGAGTATTTCGCGTCCGCCACCGGCATCAAGCTCGTGCACATTCCCTACAAGGGCACCGGCCCGGCGCTGAGCGACCTGATCGGCGGCCACATCCCGGTCGCCTTCGCGCCGATCCCGGCAACTTACGAAAATTCCAAGGCCGGCCGGCTGCGGATGCTCGCGGTGACCAGCCTGACACGCTCGACACTGGCGCCGGAGGTCCCGACCATCGCCGAACAGGGCGTGCCGGGATTCGAAGCGGTGCTGCGCTACGCCCTGGTGGCGCCGGCCGGCACACCGCGCCCGGTGATCGAAAAGCTCAACAAGGCGCTCAACGCCGCGATCGCCACCGACGAGGTGCGCAAACGCCTGGCGCTCGAAGGCGCCGAGCCGCTGCCGAGCACGCCGGAGCAATATGCGGCCGACCTCGACAACGAGATCACGCTGTGGGCCAAGGTGGTGAAAGAGTCCGGCGCCAAGGCGGATTAGGAGGCGTGGCTATGTTGCGTGTTGCTCGGTGTCTTCTGAGTCTGGCCCTGACCGCTGTTGCGCTGCCAGTGCACGCGCAAAGCGGCTATCCCAACAAGCCGATCACGCTGGTGGTCCCGCTGCCGCCCGGCGGCACCAACGACATCATGGCGCGCGCGGTCGCCGACAAGATGAGCGCGGCGCTCGGCCAGCAAGTGGTGGTGGAAAATCGCGCATCCGGCGGCAGCGGCACGGTCGCGACGCGGGCGGTCGCCAAGGGGCCGGCCGACGGCTACACGCTGCTGCTCGCCTACACCTCGACGATGGCGACGGGCCCGCACATGTTCGCCAATGTCGGCTACGACGTGCGCAAGGACTTCGCGCCGATCGGCATGATCGGCATGGCGCCGACCCTGCTGCTGGTACATCCCAGCGTGACCTATCGCAATGTTGGCGACCTGGTCGCGGACATGCGGGCGTCCAAGGAGCCGTTCCAGGTCGGCACGCCCGGCGTCAGCACGGTCAATCATCTTGCCGCGGTACTGCTCGGCCAGCAGGCCGGCGTGAAGCTCCAGTCCATTCCGTACAAGGGATCGCAACCGCTGATCACCGATCTGGTCGGCGGCCACATCAAGGTCGGCTTCAATCCGATACCGGTTTCGCGCGGCGCACTTGAAGGAAAACTGATCCGCGCGCTTGCCGCCACCTCGCTCAAGCGTTCAAGCACCTTCCCCGACCTACCGACCATCGCGGAGTCGGGGCTGCCCGGCTTCGACGCGGTGCTGACCTATGGCATCGCCGCGCCGGCCGGCACGCCGCGCCCGATCGTCGACAGGCTCAACAAGGTCTTGCGCGACGTACTTGCCACCGACGAGGTCAAGCGGCGGCTGATCCAGGAAGGCGCCGAGCCGACGCCGACCACGCCGGAAGAGCACGCAGCCATCATCGACCGCGAAGAAACCAAATGGTCGGCGCTGATCAAGTCGATCGGCCTGAAGCCGCAATGAGGAATCGATAGTGATTTCCAGGATCGAGCTCGCATCGTGCCGGATCGCGCTTTGCGCCGCAGCCATCGCTTTCTCGCCCGCGGCCATGGCGCAGAACTATCCGATCCGGCCAATCACACTGGTCGTGCCCTACGCGGCTGGCGGCGGCAACGACGTAATGGCCCGCATCGTCGCCGAGAAAATGAGCAAGACGCTTGGCCAGAATATCGTCATTGAGAACCGCGCGGGCGCCGGCGGCTCGGTCGCCACGCGCCAGGTGGCGCGCGCGGCGCCCGACGGCTACACGCTGGTGCTCGGCGGCACCGGCTCTCTCGCGGTCAACCCGACGCTGTACAACAATGTCGGCTACGACCCGCGCAAGGACTTCGCCCCGGTTGGGCTGATCGGCACGGGCCAGCTTATCGTGCTGGTCAATCCCGCCGTCGCCGCCAGGACCATCCCCGAGCTGATCGCACTTGCAAAGAAGGATCCCGGCAAGCTGAGCTACGCCTCGGCCGGCGTCGGCAGCGGCATCCACCTCGGCGCAGTGCTGTTCGAACTGATGGCCGACATCAAGCTGACCCATGTGCCCTATCGCGGAACGGCGCCTGCGCTGACCGACCTGATCGGAGGCCATGTGCATATCTATTTCTCGTCGATTCCTTCCGCCATCGGGATCGCCAAGGAGGGCAAGGTGCGCGCCCTCGCCGTGACGGGGCCGAAACGCTCGCCGGTGTTCCCCGATCTGCCGACCGTCGCCGAGACGCTGCCGGGCTTCGAAGCGGTGCTGCATTATGGCATCGTCGCGCCGGCCGGCACGCCCAAGCCGATCGTCGACAAACTCAACGCAGCCCTCCGTGAAGCGCTCGCGGCCCCCGATACCAAGGAGCGCATGGCCGCCGACGGCACCGAGCCGCTCGCCTCGACGCCCGACGAATATGCCGCAGACATCGACAAGGAAGAAACCAAGTGGTCCGCCATCGTCAAGAAGTCGGGCGCCAAGGCGGAATGAAAATGACGCTTATTCGCGCGGCCGCCGTCGCGGTCGGTATCCTGGCAGGCGCCGCGCTCGCCGCGGCGGCGGAATATCCGGCGCGGCCGATCACGCTGGTCGTGCCCTATGCGGCCGGCGGCGGCAACGACGTGATCGCGCGCATCGTCGCCGAGCGAATGAGCGCGAGCCTCGGCCAGCCGGTCGTGGTGGAGAACCGCGGCGGCGCCGGCGGCACCATCGCGACACGCCAGGTCGCCAAGGCCGCGCCGGACGGCTACACGCTGCTCATTGCCACAAGCTCTCTGGCGATCAACCCTTCGCTCTATCCCAACGTCGGCTACGACCCGCGCAAGGATTTCGCTCCGGTCGGACTGATCGCTTCGAGCAGCAACGTCGTGCTGGTGCATCCATCCGTGCCCGCGCGCTCGATCGCCTCGCTGGTGCTGCTGGCGAAGGACCGGCCGGGCAAGCTCGATTTTGCCTCCACCGGAAACGGCTCGAGCGTGCACCTCGCCGCCGAATTGTTCGCCGGCATGGCCGGCATCAGGATCAACCACGTGCCCTACAAGGGCTCCGGCCCGGCGCTCAACGATCTGGTCGGCGGCCACGTCGCCATGATGTTCTCGACCATGGCGAGCGCCGTCGGCCTCGTCCGGGACGGCACCAAGGTGCGGGCGCTCGCAGTGACGGGTGCTGCGCGGTCAGCGCTGTTCCCGGACCTGCCCACCGTCGCCGAGGCGGGCCTGCCTGGTTACGAGGCGGTGCTGCACTATGGGATTGTCGCCCCCGCGGGCGCCCCGCGCCCGGTGATCGAAAAACTCAACGCCGCGCTCAATGCAGCGCTGGCGACCGACGATGTGAAGCGCAGGCTTTCGGTGGAAGGCGCGGAGACGCTGCCGCTCGGTCCCGACGACTACGCGGCCGACATCGCCCGCGAGGAGATCAAGTGGTCGGAGATCATCCGGAAATCCGGCATGAAGGCCGACTGACGGAACTCGCTCCGCGCCCGTGTGTGATGTTAGAGTAGGCCATGAACTTCGACTTCACCGAAGAGCAGAAGCTGTTCGCGGACGCTGTCCGCCGCTTCGCGCAGACGCATCTCGAAAAGGACGCGCTCAAGCGCGCGCACGAGCCGCACTTTCCGTTCGACGTGGCCAGACTGATGAGCCGGCAGTGCCTGATGGGCATCACCATCCCGGAGGCCGACGGCGGCCAGGGCGGCTCGCTGATGGACGCGGTGATCGCCATCGAGCAGACCGCCGCGATCTGCCCGCGCAGCGCCGACGTGGTGCAGTTCGGCAACTTCGGACCGATCCGCACCTTCGCCGAATATGGCTCGGAGCATCAGAAGAAAAAGTGGCTCTCGGAGTGTCTCGCCGGCAATGCCGTGATCAGCCTCGGCATGAGCGAGCCTGACGCCGGCTCGGCCGCGACCGACCTCAAGACCAGCGCCAAGCCGGACGGCACGAACTACATCGTCAGCGGCACCAAGGTGTTCTCCACCTTCAGCCCGGACGCCGTGGTGTTCCTGGTCTATGTGCGCTACGGCCCCGGCGTTGGCGGAATCGGCTCGGTGCTGGTCGAGCGCGGCACGCCGGGCTTCACCATCGGCCCGCCGCAGGAGTTCATGAGCGGCGAGCAGTGGAGCGAACTGCATTTCGAGAACTGCCGCATCCCGGCCGAGAACGTTCTGCTCGGCCCCGGCGGCTTCAAGAAGCAGATGGCAAGCTTTAACGTCGAGCGGCTGGGCAACACCGCGCGGTCGCTCGCCTTCGGCCGCTATTGCTACGAGCGGGCGCGCGAGCACGCGGGCGTGCGCCAGCAGTTTGGTAGGCCGCTCGCCGAATTCCAGGGCCTGCAATGGAAGTTCGCCGACATGGCGATCAAGCTCGAAGGCGCGCAGCTCCTGCTCTACCGCGCCGCGGCCAACGCCGACAAAGGCTTGCCGTCGGCCTATGAGACCGCGGTGGCGAAAGCGGCCTGCAACCAGACCGGCTTCGAGGTCGCGCACGAGTCGATGCAGATCATGGGCGCGGCGGGCTACAGCAAAACGTCGCTCGTCGAATACTGCATGCGCCGCTGCCGCGGCTGGATGATCGCCGGGGGCTCGGTCGAGATGCTGAAGAACCGCATCGCCGAGCATGTGTTCGACCGCAGATTCGACCAGCGCCCGGCCAGGCCGAAGCCGCCCGAGGCGGCGGAATGACTTCCGCGGCGATGGCCTCCCCGCACGCGTGCTTCCTTCCCTCTCCCCGCCTGCGGGGAGAGGGTGGCGAGCAGCGCAAGCTGCGAGCCGGGTGAGGGAGCCTTTCGATTGAATCCGACCTCGACGCCCCCTCACCCGACCTCGTTACGCTCGGTCGACCTCTCCCCGCATGCGGGGAGAGGTGAAGAGAGTGCGCGGCGGCGCCTTGCGCAAGTCCTGCTCGCACCGAATTCGGTCGCGATCATCGGCCAATCCAACGACGCGACCAAGACCGCGGGCCGGCCGCTCAAATATCTGCGGCAGGCGGGCTACACCGGCCACATCTATCCGATCAACCCGCGGCGCGACGAGGTACTGGGCGAGCGCGCCTGGCCGTCGCTCGCCGATCTGCCGGAGGTGCCGGAGCACGCCTATATCGTCGCGTCCACCGAAGCGACGATGGAGGCGATCGAGGAGTGCGGCCGGATCGGCGTGCCGGTGGTGACCGCGCTCGCCAACGGTTTTTCCGAAACCGGCGCCGAAGGCACGGTACGCGAAGCACTAATCCAAAAAATCCTCAAGGAAACCGGCACGCGCCTTGTCGGCCCGTCGAGCCTCGGCGTGGTCGATCTCCGCCACAAGACGTTCCTTACCGCCAACGCCGCGTTCGACGAGCCGGGCCTGCCGGTCGGGCGCATCTTCGCGGCCTCGCATTCCGGCGGCATGATCGGCACGTTTCTCTCGCGCGGCAAGGCGCGCGGCATTCATTTCGCGGGGCTCGTCTCGGTCGGCAACGAGGTCGATCTTTCGATCGGCGAGATTTGCGCTGCCACGCTCGATGATCCCGGCATCGACGGCTATGTGCTGTTTCTCGAAACCATGCGGAAGGCCGAGGCGCTGCGCGCCTTCGCGCTGGAAGCGGCCAAGCGCGGCAAGCCCGTTCTCGCCTACAAGCTCGGGCGCTCGGCCACGGCGCGCGAGCTGGCCGTTTCGCACACCGGCGCGCTCGCGGGCGAGGACGATATCGCCGGAATGTTCCTCGCCGAATGCGGCATCGCCCGCGTCGACACGCTGGAAGGCCTGATCGAAGGCTTTCCTCTGCTGGCCCGCGTGCCGGCGCATGCGCGCGGCGCGCGGCCCCCAGCGGTCGCGGTGGTGACGACCACCGCCGGCGGCGCGACCATGGTGGTCGATCCGCTGGCCACGCGCGGCATCGCTGTCGAGCCGCCGACGCCGCAGACGCTCGCGCGCATCAAGGCCGCCACGGACGTCGACGTGACGCCGGCCCGGATCATCGATCTCACGCTCGCCGGGGCGCAATACAAGGTGATGAAGGGCGCGCTGGATGTGCTGACCACCGCGCCGGAGTTCGATCTCGTTGTGGTCGTCGTCGGCTCCTCGGCGCGGTTCTATCCCGATCTTGCGGTCAAACCGATCATCGACAGCGCCGATGCGGGCAAGCCGATCGCGGCGTTTCTCGTGCCTGAAGCGCCGGATGCGCTGGCGCGGCTCGCGGCGGCGGGCGTACCGAATTTCCATACGCCGGAGGCCTGCGCCGACGCGGTCGCCGCCGCGCTGCAGCGGCGCGCGCCGAGACCGATTGAAGTTCGGCCCAACAAAACATCCGGCGCCGGACGGATGCTCGATGAGCTTGGGGCTTATGCCCTGCTCGACCGGGTGGGCGTGCCGCACGCGCCGTCCATCGCTCTCGATTCCAGCATCGGGCAGGCGCCCGCGCTGTCCTTTTCTTATCCCGTCGTGGTCAAGGCGCTGTCAGAAAAGATCGCGCACAAGTCCGATGTCGGCGGCGTTGCGCTGAACGTGCGCGACGACGTTGCGCTGCTCGCGGCTATTGCGAAAATTAAGCAGGCCACAAAGGTCGATCGCGTGCTGGTGCAGCCGATGGTTTCCGGGCTCGGCGAAGTGCTGATCGGATACCGGCGGGATCCGGATGTCGGCCCGCTGGTGATGCTCGCCGCCGGCGGCATCCTCGCCGAAATCCACCGCGACCGCAGCCTGCGCCTCGCGCCGGTCGATCTCACCGAGGCCAGGGCCATGATCGGCGAGGTCATGGCGCTGAAAGCGCTGGCGGGCTATCGCGGCAAGCCCGCGGGCGATCTCGACGCGCTGGCGCAGGCGCTGGTGTCGCTGTCGCAGCTTGCCGTCCACGACGGACCCGCCGTGGCGGAGGCCGAGGTCAATCCGCTGATTGTTTTGCCCAAGGGCCAGGGCGTCATCGCCGTCGATGCGTTGGTGAAGCTCGCATAACCTATCGTTCGTCATGCCCGGCCTTGTGCCGGGCATCCACGTCTTGCTTTGATATGACGAAAGACGTGGATGGCCGGGTCAAGCCCGGCCATGACATGGAGAGGATGCCGTCATGATCGAACGCATTCCCGATCTGGTGAACGCCGACGCCAATCTGGTGCGGCGCGGGCGATTTCTGAGCACGACGTTTCTGATGGAAATCGGCAACCAGGGCTATCTGATTAAAATTATCGAGGGCCGCATCGTATCGATCACGCCCGGCCCGTTCGTCACGCCGAACTACAGCTTCGCGTTGCGCGCGCCGCGCGACGAATGGGAGATGTTCTGGAAGAAGGTGCCCGAGCCCGGCCACAACGACATCTTCGCGCTGTTCAAGCGCGGCAAGCTTACTATCGAGGGCGACCTGCATCCGTTCATGGCTAATCTTCTTTACATCAAGGACGTGCTCGCGGCGCCCCGCAAGGAAGCAAAACAATGAGCCCGCGCTTCGAGCCGATCACCGGCCGCTACCTGAATCTCACACTGTTGGGCCGTCCACACCGGCTCTACATCGAGGAGGCTGGCCAGGGCATTCCGCTGCTCTGTCTGCACACCGCGGGCTCCGACGGCCGGCAGTACCGCGGCCTGCTCAACGACAAGCGCATCACCGACAACTATCGCGTCATCGTGTTCGACATGCCGTGGCACGGCAAATCCTCACCGCCCGAGGGCTATCAGAACGAGGAGTACAAGCTCACCTCGCGCGGCTACATCCAGATGATCCTGGAGATCGCCGGCGCGCTCGAACTCGACAAGCCGGTGGTGATGGGCTGCTCGATCGGCGGGCGCATCGTGCTCTATCTCGCGCATCAGCACGCCAAGCGCTTCCGCGCCATCATCGGGCTCGAAAGCGCCGCCCACGTCGCGCCGTATTACGACGTGGAGTGGCTGCATCGGCCCGACGTGCATGGCGGCGAAGTCTCCGCCGGCGTGGTGTCGGGGCTGATCGCGCCGACCGCGCCGGACAATCACCGCTGGGAGACGCTGTGGCACTATCTGCAGAGCGGGCCCGGCATCTTCAAGGGCGACCTGCATTTCTACAAGGTGGACGGCGACATCCGCGGCAAGATCGACGAGATCGACGGCCGCGCGTCGAACCTCTACCTGCTCACCGGCGAGTACGACTATTCTTGCACCAGCGAGGGCACGCTCGACATCGCGAAGCGCACCGGCGCGGAAGCGCAGATCATGAAAGGCCTCGGCCATTTCCCGATGAGCGAGGACCCGCAGAAGTTCATCTCCTACCTGCTGCCGGTGCTGGAGAAGATTCGCGGAGCGGCGTAAGCTTCCCGCCGCCATCGGAGAACTGCCATGTCCCACGCCGAAGCCGTCCACACCCTGCAGCCCGCCGCAGGGGCCACGGATCAGATCGTGCAGTTCACGGGGAGCCTCCGCTACGACGCGCTGCCGGAAGACGCCCGCCACTACGCGCGGCGGCACCTGCTCGACACCGTCGGCGTGATGATCGCGGGCGCGGGCGGCACCATCGCGACGCAGGCGGAAGCCGTCATCAAGGCGGTGCGGCCGGCGGGGAAAATCCCGGTCCCCGGCCGCGCCCGGCGCGCCGACCTGCTGGACGCCGCCTTCCTCGGCGGCACGGCGGCGCATGGCATCGAGCTGGACGACGGCTACCGCCACGGCTCGGCGCATTGCGGCTGCGTCGTCATTCCGGCGGTGCTCGCGGTGGCGTATGACAAACACGCTTCGGGCCGCGCGCTGATCGAAGCGGTCGTCGCCGGCTACGAAACGAACATCTGCCTGGCCCGCGCCTGCGCGCCGGACCTCCGCCAGCGCGGCTTCCATCCGACCAGCGCGGTCGGGCCGTTCGGCGCGGCGATGGCGACCGGCAAGCTGCGCGGATTGAACGCCACGCAATTCGCCAATGCGCTGGGAATCGCCGCATCGAGCTCGGCCGGCCTGTTCGCCTTCGTCGGCGGTGGCGGCGACATCAAGCGGCTGCACGCCGGCCACGCCTCCAGAGAAGGGATGCAGGCCGCGCTCCTAGCTGAACAGGGCGTCGAAGGCCCGCCGAACGTGATCGAGGCGCGCGACGGCTTCATGCAGGCCTTCGCCTTCGGCCGCATCGACAGGGCGCGGCCGATCACGCTGCCGCCGCAGGCCGAGTACGGCATCACCGACTGCTACATCAAGCCCTACGCCTGCTGCCGCCACATCCAGCCGGCGGTCGAGGCGATGTTCGGCCTGTGCAACGACGAGAACATTTCGTTCGACGAAATCAAGACGGTCGAGGTCGAGACCTACAAGATCGCGACCGAGCACGCCCATGTTCCGTGGAGCGACTTCGCCAGCGCGCAATTGAGCTTCCCGTATCTGATGGGGCTCGCGGCACGCTATCGCGGCGTCAAGTTCGAGCATTTCGACGAGAAGACGCGAAGCGATCCGGTGTTTGCCGAGTTCGACCGAAAGCTCACCGTCACCGCGCCGGCCGAGATCGACCAACTCTATCCGAAGCTCCGGCCCGCGCGAGTCACGGTGACGACGCCGCAGGGCAGATTCGTGCGTCAGGCCGACGAGGCCTGGGGCTCCCGCCAGGTCCCGCTCGACGACGAAGGCCTGATCGGAAAATTCCTGGGGTTGGTTGGGCCGGTGCTTGGCGAAGCACAGGCGAAGGAGTTGTCGGAGCGGCTGTGGACGATCGATAAGGCCGACGACGTGGCACCGCTGGTCGAGATGCTGGCGAAGGCCTGACGCCGCACCTGAAGCCCGTTCAATGCGCCGCCAGGAACGGCTCTATCTCGGCGAGATAGCGCTTGGGCGCCTCGATGTTGGAGATGTGCCCCGCGCCCTCGATCATCACATAGCGCGCGCCGGGTGTGGCCGCAGCCATCGCCCGCATCAGGTCGGGCGGTCCGCCGAGATCGTGTTCGCCGCCCATGTAAAGCGTCGGCATGGTTATCTTCGGCAGACTTGCGCCTTCGGACAGCCCGCGCAACGCCTCGCAGCAGCCGATGTGACCCTCGACCGATGTGCTTCGGATCATGTCGCTCATCCGTGCGACGGCGTCGGGATTTGACGCGATGAATCCCTTGGTGAAGAAGCGCGCCAGGGTCGGCTCGACCACGCCGGCCATGCCCTTCTCGCGCGTCATGCAGATGCGCTCGACGAACACGCCCTGATACGCCTCGTTGGCGTCCGCGCGGCAGTCGGACGCGACGAGACAGCGGAATTTCCCCGGATGCCGCGCGGCGAGATGAATCCCGATCATGCCGCCGAGCGACAGCCCGACGAAATGGCTGCGATCGACGCCGAGCGCGCCCCAGAGTCCGAGCACGTCGCTCGCCAGCTCCGCGACGGTGTAAGGGGCGCGCGGCGCATCGGTCTTGCCGTGGCCGCGCATGTCGTAGCGCAGGATGCGATAGCGGTCCTTGAGGGCGCGGGCCTGCTCGTCCCACATCTCCAGCGAGGTGACGAGCGAATTGGCAAAGGTGAGCCAGGGCGCGCCCTCCGGCCCCTCGATCTTGAAATTCATATCGAAGCCGTTGACGGCGATCTTCATACGTTTGTCCCACTGGGTGGAGTGATATCGAATTGGCGCGCGACCCCGGCGATGTCCTGCCATGTCTTGTAGGGTATCGAAACTCCCTCGCGGCTGCGCCGCGCGATGTCGCGCGCGCCGCGTTCACCCGGCATCAGGATTTCGTCAAAGCCTTCGGCGCGCGGCTGCGCCTTGATGGTCTGCGCCAGAACATCGACATTGGCCTTGAGCTGATCCGCGTCGCCGAGAACGGCCGGGTCCATGGCGACCACGAGGCTGTTCTGGCGATAGTTCGTTATCAGTTTCGGGTCGTTCAGCGCGGTGGCGATGAGCGGATTGCCAAGCGCGAGGCTGGTGAGGGCCTCGATCATCAGCGAGAGCCCCGCGCCCTTCGGGCCGGCCATCGGCGTCAGCGTCTCGGCTGCACTCGGATCGACGGTCGGCCGCCCGTCGCGGTCGAGCGCGATGCCCGGCGCGAGCGGCTTGCCGGCGGCCTTGGCCATTTCCAGCTTGCCGCGCGAGCTTGCCGAGGTGGACATGTCGAGCAGCAGCCCGCCCGGCATGGCGATGGCGAGCGGATTGGTCGAGACAACCGAGCCGCGCGTGCCGTGGTAGGCCATGAACGGCCGCAGCGCCGACATCACGATCGCCGCGAAGCCCGCCTCCGCCACGCGCGCGGCATAGAAGCCGATGGCGCCGGCATGGGTGTGATCCTGCACCAGCACCCAGCCCACCGCGTGCTCGCGGGCCTGCGCGATCGCGGTATCCACCGCTGGCGCCATGGCGGCGGGGCCGATGGCGCCCTCGCCGTCGATCTTCGCCACCGCGCCCTTGCGCAGCACAACCTTCGGCGCGGCTTTGGCGTTGATCAGGCCGCTGCCGATCCAGCTCACATAGCGCGGAATGCGAAGCACCCCGTGCGAAGGCAGGCCGCGCAGATCGGCCCAAACCAGCACTTCGGCGGTGACCGTGGCCTGCTCCTCGGCGAGGCCGGCCTTGCGGAAGATGTCGCGCGCAAAGGCGCGCAGCGGCTCGGCCGCGATGAGGATGCGCTCGCTCACGATGCCCTCACACGATCTTTCCGGAGGCATCGCGGCGGGCGAACTGCGTCGCGCCGAACTGGAGGTCCCATTCCTCGTCGCTGTGCTTGACGAAGCGGTTGTTCGACTTGAGCACCTCCAGCGCGCGCAGCACCGCCGGCCGTTCGGCAATCCGGTCGCGCCAGCGCTTCACGTTGGGATACTCGTCGATCTCGACGCCGTGGAACGACGGCATGCGCAGCCACGGAAACACCGCCATGTCGGCGATGGTGTATTCGCCGGCGGCGAACCACTCGCGGGTGGCGAGATGCAGGTCCATGACATTGTAGAGCCGGTTGGCCTGGCGCACGTAGCGCTCGATGCCGACCTCCAGCTTCTCGCGCGGATGATGGTCGGGGCCGTACTTGTAGAACACATGCGCCTGGCCGAGCATCGGGCCGACGCTCGACATCTGGAACATCAGCCATTGCATGCAGTCGTGGCGCTTCCCCGGCTCGGTGGGAAAGAACCGGCCGGCCTTCTCGGCGAGGTAGAACAGGATCGCGCCGGATTCGAACAGCGAGATTTCCTGGCCACCCGGCCCGTCGCGGTCGATCATCGCCGGCGTCTTGTTGTTCGGGCTGATCTTGAGGAACCAGGGCTGGAACTGCTCGCCCTTGCCGATCACCACCGGATGCGCCCGGTACGGCAGCCCGCATTCCTCGAGCATGATGTGGACCTTGTGGCCGTTCGAGGTCGGCCATGAATACAAATCGATCATCGTTCACCCGTTGATGCGAAGCGCCGCGCGGCCGATCACCTCGCCGCGCTCGACAAGCTCGTGCACAGCCTCCGCCTCTTCCAGTGGACGTAGCACCGAGACCAGCGGAAAGACTTCGCCGCGGGCGACGAGATCGAGCGATTCCAGGACGTCGCTGCGCGTGACGTAGCGGCTGCCCAGCAAATCCTGCTCCTTGTTGAGCATGTCGGCCGCGGACGCCTGGAAAGGCTTGCCCGAGCCGCCGAGCGTGACCAGGCGGCCGCGCCGGGCCAGCGCCTTGCAGCCGGCTTCGAGCGTCGCCGTCGCGGAGACGTAATCGACCACCACGTCGACGCCCTTGCCGCCCGTCAATTCCAGCAACTGCTCGGCGACGCGGCCCGTGCTCGCATCGACCACCTCGTCGGCCCCTGCTTTCCGGCAGGCGTCGAATTTCCCGGGCTTCGTATCCACCGCTATCACGCGCGCCCTCGCCCATTTCGCCATCATCAGTTGATGGATGCCGAGCCCGCCGCCGGCGCCAATCACAGCGACGGTCTCGCCCGCCCTCACCCGCGCCCGGCGCAGCACCTTGTAGGGCGTCGCCAGCGCGTCGGTGACCACGCCGATCTCGGCGGGGTGCTTCTTGTGGTCGAGACCTTCCGGCAGCTTGATGAAGTTCCGCGCCGGAAGCTTGACGTAGTCGGCATAGGCGCCATCGCATTCAAGCCCGATCTGGCCGCCGCTGTTCTCGCACAGCGGCTCAAAGCCGGTCAGGCACCAGCGGCAATGGCCGCAGTCGAGATAGAAATATGTGGTCACGGCATCGCCGACCTTGAGTCCGGTCACGCCGGGGCCTGCCTCGACGATCTCGCCGGAGATCTCGTGGCCGATGATGCGCGGGAACTGCACCTTCCGCCGCCCGGCCTTGACGTGCTGGATGGTCAGGCCGGCGCCGCAGGTGAAGACGCGGGCCACCGCTTCGCCCGGCCCCGCGACCGGATCGGGCCGCTCGACCCGCTCGAACGGCAGGTTCGGACCCTTCAAAACCATTGCCTTCATCGAAGCTTCCTTGAGACCCTGGCCCGCACCCGAGGGGCCAACGCAAAGCCGATTTTAGAGGACCTATCCAGACGCGCGAATAGTCTATAATTGCCGCAACGCGCCCGCCATTCGTGCCGGGCGTAGCACAAGGGGAGAGACGGATGACAGGCGACATCAAACTGGGCACGGCACCGTCGGCCAATCCTTCGCCGGCGAAACCCGGAGAAGCGCAATCCGCGACGGTCCGCTATGTCGACCGGCCGGAATGCCAGGAGACATTCGCCGATTCCATCAACCACGTCTATTTCGACGGTCAGTCGCTGCGGCTTGAGTTCGGCATCACCCGGCTCGACGAAGTGAAGCCCAACACGCCCGTCACCGGCCGCCGCTATCCCGCGCAGCGGATGGTTCTCACCCCCACCGCCGCGGTGGAATTGATCAACCGCATGCAACAGGTCGGCGCGGCGCTGACGCAGGCCGGCGTGGTCAAGGCAAATCCGCCAAAACAGCCGAACGCCGGAGCGACCACGACGGCGAACTGATAACGGTTCAGCTCACTTTGTCTGCATCGGCGCGGAGTCCATTCCGACGCCGGTCAACTGGCCGAACAGCGTCGCAAGCCTCTCGCGGTCGGCATCGGGCAATGGCGGCTTGAGCAGGGACGCGACGTTGGTGCGCAGATGCCCGGCGTCGCCGGTGCCGAACAGCACCACATCCACGCCCGGCTCGTGGCGGGCAAAGCGATACGCCGCCTCGGTGATGTTGGCCGCGCCGCTTTCGTGAATGAGGAAGCCGAGCGGTTCGGCGCTTTCGCCGAGCGAGGCGTCGATCTTGCCCTTCGCGGCCGCGTCGCGGAGCGCCGCCACGACCCGTTCAGGCCTGGCAAAGATGCTGCGCACGGCAAACATCAACAGTGTGCCGATGCGCTTGTCCCGCGTGAGCGGGAAAAGCTGGCGCCGCGCGCTGTGGTGCATCATATGGAAGGCCACCATGAATACCTCCCAGATGCCGTCCTGCGTGGCGCGGACCAGCATCTCGTGCGAAAAATCCTCGGTCGGCTGCTCGGTGATGCCGATGTGCCTGATCTTGCCCTTGGCCTTCTGCTCCAGCAGCACGGGCCCGATGGTATTCAGGGCATGGTCGTATTCATACGGCATGATCCCGTGCAACTGGAACACGTCGACGTAGTCGGTGCCCAACAGCCGGAGCGAATTGTCCAGGCTCGCGATCACCCGCTCCGGCGTCCACCATTCATCGTTGCGGTGAACGAAGGCCTTGGTGGCGACGACGACCGACGGCCGCGGAATGGACTTCAGCGCCTTTCCGACCGCCGCTTCGGTGCCGTAGACCGGCGCGGTGTCGAGAAGGTTGATGCCCAGGTCCACGGCGTCGAGGATGAGCCGCGCGGCCTCGTCTTCGGTCTTGCCGGACGGGAGGCCGAGGCGGCTGAACCCGCCGCAGCCCAGCCCTGCGACGCTGACCTTAAGCCCGGTCCTACCCAGCGTGGTGTATTGCATTCCTGTCTTCGGCCTCCGCGCAGTTCAGCGAAATGTCTAGCGAACGCGCCGAACCGCCGCAATGCGCGCAGGGAGGAACCTCGCTGCAGCCCGTGCGAGCGTTTGCTGGGATATCTGCTGCTTGTCGTAGATGTCACCCGCAATCAGAACGGCGGATGCGCCGTTCTTCACCGCGAGTTCACCGAGCGTGCGGACCACGGCTTGGCGCGCGTCCTGCAGAACAGTCGCCGTCTCAGGCATGAAGGTGCCAAAAGCCTTGCCGATTTGCAGATCGGAGGAATGGATGAACTTCATGGGGCGTACCGCGCTAGGTCTCTGGGAATAACCGGGGGAACAGAATGTCGAGCGTCTCGATAGGGAAGCGAAGCGACATAGGCCCTTTCGGAGTGTCCGATGCTAAAAGACCTGCGACGATCACATCATTAAACACGCGTCGCGCGGTTCGTTCGGGCAAGCCGGTGATGCGCGGCACGTCCCCGCGCTCGAATTCTCCGCGAATGAGCGCTTCTTCCAGCAACCGGGCGGATTCCGGCTTCAGCTTTTCGCTGCGCTCGACAAAGGCGCGGAGCCGCTTTGTCAGGGTGTCGAGCTCGAACAGGTCCGACATAAAGGTGACCTGATCGAGACACACGCGCAAAAACCACAAGATGAACTCGGTCAATGCGCGCTGCGAGAGGTTTCCGCGGCCGTCGAGATCGCCCTGCCGGAGCATGTCGGCGTGGTCCATCATGCGCTTGTAATCGCCCCGGCTCTCCAGGCCGCGCGCGAGCCCTCGGGAAATCGACCACAACCCGTGAGCGCCGATGCCGGCGATGTGCGCCATGCCGTGACTCATCAGCCTGCTGACGCGACCATTCCCGTCCGGGAAGGGATGAATGTAGTTGAACCGGTGGTGCGCCGCCGGGATGGCCAGGATACGCGCGGCTTTGCCCAATCGGTCAAAGCGGTAGCGATCGGCGAAATAGGTCATGAAATCCGCGACGCGGTGACTGGAAGGCGGCTGATGCCTGCCGACCGCCACATCGTGTTCCGGTCGCGAGCGCCATGCGCCCGGCTCCATGACGAACTCACGGTCGACGGCACGAATGCGCAGCATTTCCTGCGGCGCGTCTCGATAGAATTCGCGATGAAGCCAAAGGATGAAGTCAACCGAGGCCGGTTCCGGCAAGCGGTCTTTTGTGTACATCAGATCCACTTCGGCCTGGACGCGCACATGCGCGGCCGCCTCGATCTGTAGATTACGGCGCTCGCGATCGTCATCGAACTGTCCGGCGAGCGCACGTTCGATGTCTTTAGGCCGGGTGTTATGCCCCTCGATGAGGTTGCTGTAGTAGCTGTTCATGATCCGCACGAGGGCGGCGAGACTGGCCGCGGTGCGCGGATTCAAGGCGTGGCCCAACTTGGCCGAAGCCGCCGCGAGTTCCGCGACGACATCGGAGATGGCTTCCGACACCTCTTCAAGGCGTACTGGCTCGATGCGCTGAATGCTTTCAATCATGTCGTCTTTGGCCGATTTCTTAGTTTCAATAAGTGCATGATGATAAATGAAAAATGATCTATAATCTAGGTCATTTGGCCGGTCTTTTGGCCGGTCTTAAGAGGGCCGCCCTGGCCGTTCCTCTCTACAATCTAATGCACTGATAATATTATAGAATCCTAATTCGTTGACCGGATTTGGCCGCTAGGGTGGCCGATCTATCGCGGCGGTATCAGATACCTCTGGCTGCAACTTTCTCGATATATTTTCAAAGCAGCCTACCGGATTTGGCCTCGCCATTTCGCTCCAGAACATAGGCCCGCTTGCGAAGGAGATGACATTGCACGCATTGCAGTCGACCGGTCCTGACCGCGCGTCATGGCAGGACCGGGTCAAGACGGGCAAGCTCGGCGAGCACCGCCCGGAGGACATCGTGTCTGCCTGCCGGCGGCTTGATCCGGACAAGGATGAGCGCCTGCTCGGCCAGTTGATGAGCCATATCGGCGTGCTCGCTACCCGCTATCTGGCCAAGCGCATCAATCGCAACCGGCCCAATGGGGGAAAAGACGCATTGGAGAATGTCCAATCACAGATGTTTGCCGCGATCCTTGACCCCGACGCTGCCGACGGCTTCGGTTACGAGACCGCCTTCTACCCCAAGCTCAGGCAACGGTTGATCGACGAGCTGCGCCGCGACGACAAGCGGCGCGAGCGCTACGAGCCGTTCTCTGAGGACGACGAGGGCGAAGACATCGTTCCCGCCGATCGCTTGAGCCTCAATCCCGAGGAGACGGCGATCATGTTCGACGTGATTCAGCGGTTGCCGGACGAAAAGCGGAAAGCCTTTCTGCTGCGCCGCGCGGGGTTCGATTATGTCTCGGAACGCGCCGATGTCCCGACGATCGCAAGCATGCTGAAACGCTCCGACAAGACCGTGCGCACATGGGTCGCCGAAGCCGAGAAATTGATCCGTCAGGAATTGGGAGTGAAGACATGAACACGAAGCACGAAGATAGGTCGCTCGACGCGGTGCTGTTCCGCTTTCACTGCGAGGTCTCAGCGCCGACGCCCGAGATTGTCGCGGCATGGCGGCGTGAGTATCCGGAACATGCGTCCGAAATCGAGGCTCACGCCATAGAGGTTCTCGACGTGGAATCGCGCGTGGGCGCGGAGGTGTCGGATATGGCAAGCCTCGAAACAAAGGCGCGGAGCGCGGCCCTGAATGCGGTTTTTGAAGCCAAACGCCGCGGCGCTTCCGCGCGCGCCCAAAGCGCGTCCTTGCGTGAAGCCGCCGAGCAAGTCGGCATGCCGCTGCGCGAGCTGGCGGACAAGGTGGGCATCGCGCGCTCGGTGATGGTCGATGTGAACTCCGGCGCCATCGTGCCGGAGACGATCAGCACCAAATTTCTGCGCACCGTCGGGCAACTGGTCCAACGCGACCTTGAAGCGCTTCGCGCCATTATCGCACAATCCCAGCCGGGTGGAATGCGCGAGGGCATCGCGTTCAAGGCGGCTTCATTGCCAACCACCGGGAAGCCGCGAAGTTGGAGCGAAGCAGTCAACGCGTCCGACATGCCGTCCGACAGGAAAGCCTATTGGCTGTCGGAAGAGGAATGATCGGATGGATATCTGGCGCGATATCCGATTGCAGGCGCGCCAGCGGCGCAGCGAAGTCGAAAACGGCACGCCGATTCTACGCAGTTCCGATTTGATGGCCGCCGCCCGCAAAGCAGCAGGATTGCAGCTCGACCGGTTTGAGCCGGGCACCGTCTATAGCGAAGGCGTGATCGGTGCGCTCGAACGGGACGATGGCTTCGTGCGCATCGTATCCGACCTCGATCCGGCGCGCGAAACGATCGTGATGGCGCACGAACTTGGGCATTTCTGGCTGCATGACGAATCCCAGTTTCTCATCCGGCGCGCGGAACCGTCTTTTGGCGGGCAACCGTTTGAAATGGGCGCGGAGCGGGTGGTCGCCTATTCGCCGCGTGAACGTCGCGAAGTCCAGGCCGACGTCTTCGCGCAGGAATTCCTGATCCCGGCGGACCGGCTACGGGACATGCTGCTGCGCGACCGGCTTCGTCCGTCGGCGATTGCAACCAATCTGGAGCTTCCTGTCGAGTTCGTGACCATGCAGGCGTTGCGCGCCCTGCTCCTGCCGCCGCTGCGCCCGCCGCCGGCCAAGCCGGCAGCCGTCCCGGGCGCCCCACTCGACAAGGCCCAGCAGGAGGCGGCGCGCTGGAGCGAGGGCCCGCTGATGGTCGATGCCGGTCCCGGCACGGGCAAGACAAAAACCCTCGTCGCGCGGATTGAGTACCTATTAGCCCGCATTATTCATCCCATTGACTCTCCCGTCGCGCAAACCTGCGTTTTGGCTTGACTGGTTTGCGCTTTCGCCGCTTCTCGGACACGGCTCTTCGTCACCGGCGGCGGGCCAGCGTGCGGGTTGGAGAGGGTTTGCGGGTTGA
>CAMAWG010000006.1 GCA_945861855.1 Rhodoplanes serenus | reverse complement strand
GCGTCGGCGAAGACGGCATGATGGCCTTCACGGACTTCGGAATCGAGAACCTTATCGATCTCATCAAAATGTATAAAGAAGACCCCACGCTGCTCAAGCGTTCAGACGACGACAAATAACAAGCCTGCGGCCTATGCCGGATGGATACGAAGCAAGAACTGGAATATCGACTAAAATCGGGAGGTGAGAAGCAGTTCAAAATTGAAATTCTTTCGGCCGATTACAACGATATTTGGGTCCGAGATACGCTACCTACCTTTGCGATAAGCGAATCGAATCATCTCATCGCCATCGATTGGAAGTTTAACGGTTGGGGGCGGCGCTCACGCGAATATGGCAAGGATACGGAGTTGAGCCGCAAGGTTGCAGCATTGGCCGGTGCGCGGCTTGTGACTAGTGGCGTCACAGCCGAAGGAGGAGCTTTTGTTTTTGATGGAGATGGACTGATTGTCGCGACAAAGAGCGTCATGTTCGACAAAAATCGAAACCGTCGCAGCGATAAAGCCGCATTAGAAAATATGTTGCTGAACGCTTCATGCTGCTCATCAATTTGCTGGCTACCCGGCGACAGGAATGAATCGATCACGACGGGTCATGCCGATGGTATTCTCGCATTTGCTCGAAAGAACATTGTCTTGTTTCATTGGGTAGAAGATAAAACGAGCGCCGAATATGATGTGTGCGATTACAATCTCAGGGTATTTGAGGAATGGGCCGTTGAGCAGCGACGGGAGTATGAAATCGTTCGCCTTGCAGTTCCTAATCATCAATACGGAGACGGCTGCTGTTCCTCATATGTCAATTTCGCCCACGTGAATGGTGCGGTGATCGTACCGAAATTAGGCGAAGGTATCGACGAAGCCGATCTGCGTGCACGAGAAATAATATTTGTAGCTTTTGACGGGGGAAGCTGAACGTTGAAATGGTCGATGTGCAGGCGATCGCCTTAGCCGGCGGAGGTATTCATTGTGCTACTCGCCACGAGCCATTGATTGAATAGATTCAATTACCGATGAGCAGCCATCTCGATATAAAATAACCACGTTGGCCAATCTTACGGGCAGCGAGAATAACGGCTGGTAATTTTTCCTTCCGTTATAGTGAGCATCTGTCCACTCACGCTGACTTTGTATGTAATAATTTTGTAGTCGGCTTTGCCGCCCCCTTCTCCATCGTGATAGTGACGGTCCTTTATTTCCCATTGCTCACTTCCAATCTGTTTAACGGACACGTTTTTGTCGATGTAGTCGGTGTATCCCCCATATGACAATTTCTGCGAGCCTTTAAAAACGAGCAAGTCGCCCTGCACAGAGCGAGGATTTTTTCGATACGAAGTGCAAGCCTGGGCTGCCACCTTTGGATTATCATCGCCTTGAAATGCAGCTCGTCCACCCCATGCACCTAGTAATTGCGATGGATACGATTGGCTGTTGTTTATCGGATTTGATGAGGGCGATGACGCTTCATCCACGTTCCCTGCAATCTCACGTAGCCTAGCGGGACAAAGAAGTGTGAATTGCTCGGTCAACGGAGGCGCGCCGGAAGCACAACTGCCATCTAACATTTGGCTAGTTCGAACATGCTGCCATATGATTTCGATAGATTTGGAGCTAATCGCTCTCGCTGACACGACTTTAAATAATTTCTCAGTATGACTCCTCAGGATGGATTTCTTACAGTCAGCGGATGCGAATAACTGCCATCCATTCGGAGTCGTGCTCTTCAACGTCGCGAAGTTGTCTTCTACACATTTGCGAACAACGTTTTGATCTTCCGTATTCTTGATCTCACCATTAGGTAGCATTCGTAGTATCCATCCGGCATAGGCCGCAGGCTTGTTATTTGTCGTCGTCTGAACGCTTGAGCAGCGTGGGGTCTTCTTTATACATTTTGATGAGATCGATAAGGTTCTCGATTCCGAAGTCCGTGAAGGCCATCATGCCGTCTTCGCCGACGCCGTAGACCCATATCACACCA
This sequence comes from Rhodoplanes serenus, assembly GCA_945861855.1. Lineage (GTDB taxonomy): Bacteria > Pseudomonadota > Alphaproteobacteria > Rhizobiales > Xanthobacteraceae > Z2-YC6860. The sequence goes on along the minus strand of CAMAWG010000006.1, from coordinate 64,736 downwards.
TCTTCGATTTCCATTTCGTCGGCTATGTCGTGAATCCAGTCCGCGCTTTCGCCGAGATCATTGGCGACACGGTCAATCGTCGTGACGTGGTGAACCTTGTTGGTATGCACTGTCAGGCCGCCCGGGCTGCAGCCGCTGACGTTCGTGGCGTCCAGTTCCAGGGCAACAGCTCCTCCAGTCGATGGGCAGGATGCGTTGCAATTCGAGCGAGGACGTCGGTGAGCCAGGCCTGCGGATCGACGCGATTCATTTTGGCCGTGACGATCAGGCTGTACATGGCGGCCGCACGTTGTCCGCCACGATCGGATCCGCAAAACAGCCAGGATTTCCGGCCAAGAGCGATCCCTCTCAATCCTCGTTCGGCAGCATTGTTCGACAGGCAGACGCGTCCGTCTTCGAGGAAGAGCGTGAAGCCCGCCCAGCGCTTCAGCACGTACTTGATCGCTTTGGCGAGGTCATGCCCGCGTGCCAGCCGCTCAAGCTGCGCGCGCATGTAGCGACCGAGATCGTCAACGAGCGGCCGGCTCAACATTCGCCGGACAGCCAGACGTTCCTCGGCGCTCTTGCCATTGATGGATCGCTCGATCTCGAACAGCGCGTCAATACGGCGCACGATCTCGATCGCGATGGGCGACAGCGCGATCTCTTTCTTGGCCGAGGCCTTGCGTCGCGCATTCTCCTCGATGTCGGCCATGGCAAAAAACGGGCGCCGCGCATGCACCCAGCATGCGGCCTCAAGTATCGGTCCAGGATTCCGCCCGGGCTGATAGAGCTTGTTGTACCCGTCATAGGCGTCCGCTTGCAGGATACCGCAATAGCCAGCCAGATGACCCTGAGGGTGCTCGCCCCTGCGATCGCGTGAGTAGTAAAACATTGCCGCGGGTGGCCCGGTCCCGCCAAAGGGGGCGTCATCGCGCAGATAGATCCAGCATCGCCCGGTGTCGGTCTTGCCCGCGGCGAGAACCGGCACGGTCGTATCGTCACCGTGCAATCGCTCTGCCGCCATGACATGGCGCTCCACAAGACGAAGAACAGGATCGAGCGACGCGCAGACCGCCCCCACGGCGTCGGCCATCGTCGATAGCGCGATCGGCACGCCTTCCAACGCATAGCGTTCGGCCTGGCGATTCAGCGGCTGATGCTGGCCAAACTTCTCGAACACGATCATGGCCAGCAGGCTTGGCCCCGCCCATCCCCTAGCGATGACATGGAACGGCGCCGGCGCTTGCGTGATCTTTTCGCAATCACGGCAGCTGAACTTCTCCCGCACCGTCTCAATCACTTTCCACCGGCGCGGCTGCGTTTCCAGGGTTCGCGTCACGTCTTCGCCGAGCTTGCGCAGGCGATTGCCGCCACAGCACTCACATGCCGTGGGCGGATCGATCACCACTCGCTCGCAGGGCAGGTGATCGGGGAACGTGTTGCGCTCCGACCGCGTACGCGTAAATCCGCGCACCGACGTTGTCTTCGCAACCGCTGCCTCGGCCGCAAGCTCATCTTCCGTGGCGCTTGCGTCGAGCTCTTCAAAGGTCAGCGCCAGCTGATCAATCAGCCGCGCCGAACGCTCCGATCGCTGCCCGTAAACCTGTCGCTCCAGCTTGGCGATCCGCAACTTCTGCTGGGCGATCAGCGCCACGTCTTCGGCCGCCCTGGCTCGCGCCACCATCAATTCCGCAGCCACCTCGAAGGCCCTGGCGCGCTCGACCAGCAACGCGTCTTTCAGCGCATCGACGTCATCAGGCAGAGCGTTACGATCAGCCTCCATGCAACAACAGAATCACAAATCCTCTGATTTGTGGCGCAAAAAAATACACGCCGCCCAATAATTTTAACCAGCTCAGCCCGCGCTCGCGGGCCGCCACGTCAATTGCGGATTGCGCCAGTCGATCCCTTCCAGCATATAAGCCATCTGGGCCGCAGAGATCGACACCGCACCTTCCCGGGCCGATGGCCAAATGAACCTTCCGCGGTCCAGGCGCTTGGCGTAAAGCGACAATCCGATCCCGTCATGCCAAAGGATCTTGGCCAGATCGCCGCGGCGACCGCGGAATATGAAGAGATCGCCGCCATGGGGGTTGCGCTTGAGACCCTCCTGAACCTGCAAGGCCAGCCCCTGCATGCCGCGTCTCATGTCCGTGTGGCCCGTCGCGATCCAGACCCGACCGCCCGATGGAATCGGGATCATCGGTGCTCCAGAACCTGCAGCACACGCGCCAGAGCGGTCGCATCGACGCTGGCGTCAACGATGACACGACGATCTGTGCCGACCACAATCACCATTCGCCCACTCGCCGGCGCAGCGTCCATCGTCGGCGCCGTCTCAGCAGAAGCGACAACCATCACGGGCACAAAACCGGCTTGTTGTGCTCCAGGGCAGCTTGGCTCAGGGCAAAACGAGCGCCGCCACGTCACCAGCAATGAGCGCGATATGCCATGGCGTCGCGCGGTCGATGATACCGACCGCGGCGTCTGCAGGCTTTCCAGGACGATCCGCAGCTTCTCATCATCAGACCAGTGCCGCCGTCGCCCGGTTTCAATGACCTCAAGCCGCTCAACCTCAGTACTGTGCTTATGGCTGTCCATAAGTACTGTTACACAGCACTCAACCTAACCAACAAGGCGGCCGCCGCCGGAGGGAGACTGCTCGCCTCGCTGATCGTCGGAACGATCCTGAGCCACTTCGGCATCACCGCCGAGCAGTTGGTCAAGGAATTCGGGCTGTCCTACGAACGGGTCGAGGACATGGCCCGCCGTGGCCTGTCCTGGGCCGCGCCGAACCTGCTGGTGGGCGCGATGGTGATCCTGCCGGTGTGGTTTCTGCTCTACCTGTTCCGGCCGCCCGGCGGCAGCAGCCAGAAGCCGGATTAGCCGCCGCGCGATCCTAGTCTGGCTTCATGTTTGTGGCCCGGATCACCTTGCCCCACTTTTCGGTTTCCGCGGCGATGAACCTGCCAAAATCGGCCGGCGAACCGGTCAGCGGCTCACTGCCAAGGTCGGCAAACCGTGCCCTCATTGCGGGATCGGCGAGGACTACATTGATCTCATGGTTGAGCTTGTCGATGACATCGGCTGGCGTGCCCGGGGGAGCGCCAACGCCCAACCATGAACTCACCGCATAGCCCGGAACAGACTCAGCGACCGTAGGGATGTCCGCGAGCGTTTTCGAGCGCGTCGCCGTCGTCACCGCCAGCGCGCGCAACGCGCCCGACCGGATATGCGGCAGTGCCGAGGTCATGGCGTCGAACATGACGTGCACCTCGCCAGCCATCAGCCCTGTGTGCGCCAGCACCGCACCCTTGTAAGGGACGTGGACCATGTCGATGCCGGCCATCATCTTGAACAGCTCGCCCGACAGATGGCTCAGATTCCCAGCCCCGCTGGAGGTCATGTTGATCTTGCCCGGATTGGCCTTCGCATAGGCGATGAATTCCGGCACCGATTTCACCGGCAGCGATGGATTGACCAGCATGGCGAAGGTGCCGGTATACAGGCCGGCAACCGGAACGATGTCACGCGTGACGTTGATGTTGCTCCTCTCATGAAGTGTCACATTGATGGCGTGCGGAACGGCGACAATCGTGAGCGTGTAGCCGTCCGACGGAGCGCGCGACCCCGCCTGCAGGGCCAGGTTGCCGCCGGCGCCCGGCCGATTCTCGATGATGACCGAATGACCGAGCCGTTGCGACAGCGCTTGACCGACAAAGCGCGCGGTGATGTCGGGCGAGCCGCCGGCAGGAACGAAGACGATCAACGTCACCGGCCGTGACGGATAGGCTTGCGCCCAGCCAATTTGCGAGAATGCCGGCAGAGAGGCAGCGCCCGCGGCCAGATGCAGGAATTTTCGGCGGGAAAGTTTCATTGCAGTCCCCCCTGATTTCAGCGGTCGGGGGCTTCGGAATATCCGCCGCCGCTTTCAAGCAAGGATATGCGCCTGCAGGTCAATGTGGAAGAGGCGATTCGCCACTTGGCACAACCATGACACCCAAGGGCTTCTACGCGGCGCGGGCTTTCGCCAGTTCGCCGCGCTTGGCGAGCAGCGACGCGGCGACCACCCCCACCGCGACCATCGCGATCATGATGGTGCAGATCGCGTTGATCTCCGGCTTCACGCCGAGCCGCACCTCCGAGTAGATCCGCATCGGCAGGGTCGTGGCGCCCGGCCCGGTCGAGAAGGTCGCGATCACCAGATCGTCGAACGACAGCGTGAAGGCGAGCATCCAGCCGGCGGCGACGGCCGGAAAGATCAGCGGCAGGGTGACGGTAAGGAAGGTCTTCAGCGGCGGGCAGCCGAGATCCATCGCCGCCTCCTCCAGGCTCCGGTCGAAGCTGAGAAGGCGCGACTGCACCACCACGGTGACGAAGCTCAGGGTGACCGTGGTATGCGCGATGGTCACCGTCCAGAAGCCGCGAGCGGCGTCGAGCGCAACGAACAGCAGCAGCAGCGACAGCCCGGTGATGACCTCAGGCATCACCAGGGGCGCATAGACCATGCCCGAGAACATCGTTCGCCCGCGGAAACGCCCGGCGCGGACCAGCGCCACCGCGGCCAGCGTGCCAAGCACGCTCGCGGCGGTGGCCGACAGCGCGGCGATCCGGAGACTCGTCCAGGCCGCCTCCAGCATCGCCTGATCGTGCAGCAGCGCGACATACCAGCGCGTCGACCAGCCGCCCCAGACCGTGACCAGCCGCGACGCGTTGAACGAATAGATCACCAGGATCGCGATCGGCAGGTAGAGAAAAGCGAGGCCCAGCGCCACCGACGTGACGTTGAAGCGCGACATGCCCCCGATGCCCGACCGGCTGCGCATCAGCGGTCCCCCAGCGCGCGCATCTGCACATGCTGATAGATCAGGATCGGCGCCAGCAGCACGATCAGCAACGCGATGGCGACGGCCGACGCCACCGGCCAGTCCTTGTTCTGGAAGAACTCCGTCCACAGCGTCTGGCCGATCATCAGCGCGTCCGAGCCGCCGAGCAGGTCGGGAATGACGAACTCGCCGGCGATGGGGATGAAGCACAGCAGGGCGCCTGCGAAGATGCCGGATGCCGACAACGGCACGGTGATCAACCAGAACGCCTTCCATTGCGGCGCGCCGAGATCGGCGGCGGCCTCGATGAGCGATTCGTCCATCTTCTCCAGGCTGGCGTAGAGCGGCAGCACCATGAACGGCAGGTAGGAATAGACGATACCGACGATGACGGCGGTGTCGGTGGCAAGCCACACCAGCGGTTCGCCGACGATGCCGAGCGCGATCAGCATGTCGTTGAGCAGGCCCTCGCGCTGCAGGATGTTGATCCAGGCATAGATGCGGATCAGGAACGCGGTGAGGAACGGCAGGAACACCGCCATGACCAGAAACGGCTGCAGGCGCCGGGGGGCGCGCGCGATGCCATAGGCGAGCGGATAACCGATCAACAGCAGAATGAACGTGGACAGCGCGGCGATGGAGAGGCTGCGCAGATAGGATGTCAGGTAGAGCCAGTCGGAGCCGATGAGCTTGTAGCTGTCGAGCGACAGCCCGGCGATGAAATCCCGCAGGCCCGGCCACCCGGCGGCGAGATCGAGCACCGGCACGTAGGGCGGCTGCGCGATCGCGGTCTGCGACAGGCTGATCTTGAGCACGATCAGGCACGGCACCAGGAAGAACACGGCGAGCCAGACCGCCGGGATCAGAATCACCAGCCGGCGCCCCCAATCCCGGCGGCTCTTGTCGCGGCGCGGCGGCGTTCCGGCGTGCGTCATCGCAGCAGCACCACGCCCGCCTCGGGCGGAAAGCTCAGCCACACCCGGTCGCCCGCGCCGGCCGGGCGCTCGACCGGCCGCGTGCGGTTGGCGACGGTCGCCTTCATGCGAAGGCCGTTGTCGAGCGCGACCTTGTAGATCGACACGCCGCCGAGATAGCCGACCTCCACCACGCGCCCGGCGAAGCAGTTCTCGTCGCTCACCCGCGACGCCGAGGTGTCGATGCGGACCTTCTCCGGCCGCACCGCCACCGTCACCGCGGTGCCGGCGGAGGCGTCCGTCGGATGCGTGACCAGCAGGCGCCCGCCCGCCTCGCTCTCGATCACGGTATGGCCGAGGCCGGACGAGACGACCCGCCCCTCGAACAGGTTGACGTCGCCGATGAAGTCGGCGACCCAGCGCGAGTTCGGATGCTCGTAGATATCGGAGGGCGTTGCGACCTGCGCCAGCCGGCCGGCGTTCATGACGCCGATGCGGTCGGCGACCGTCATTGCCTCCTCCTGATCGTGCGTGACGATGACGAAGGTGAGCCCGAGCTTGTCCTGGAGTTCCATCAGTTCGAAGCGGGTGTCTTCGCGCAGCTTCCGGTCGAGCGCCGACATCGGCTCGTCGAGCAGCAGCACCCGTGGCCGCTTGGCGAGCGCGCGAGCGAGCGCGACGCGCTGGCGCTGCCCGCCCGAAAGCTGATGCGGGCGGCGCGCGCCGAAACCGTCGAGCTTGACCAGCGCCAGCATCTCCCGGACGCGCGCGGCGATCTCCGGCTTCGGCATGCCGTCCTGCCTGAGGCCGAAGGCGACGTTGCCTTCGACGGTCAGGTGCGGGAACAGCGCGTAGCTCTGGAACATCATGTTGACCGGCCGCCGGTGCGGCGGCACGTCGGAGATATCCACGCCGTCGAGCAGGATGCGGCCCTCGCTTGGCTGCTCGAAGCCCGCCAGCATCCGCAGCAGCGTGGTCTTGCCGCAGCCCGAGGGGCCGAGTAGCGCGAAAAACTCGCGCTCGCGGATGTCCAGCGACAGCCGCTCGACGGCGACGAAATTGCCGAAGCGCTTGCTGACCGACTCGAACTGCACCAGCGGCCGGGCGACCAGTTCGTCCCAGGAACCAGGCAATGCCGCAAGGCCCGGCGGTTCGCCGGCCGAACCTGTGTCGCCTGGATTGCGCTGCGCCATGCCGGATACGCTAAACGCGCCGGGCAAACGGCTCAACAAGCGAGTTTCAATTCGAAGGGAGCGGCGGCTTCAATTCACAACCGTGAGGGCGCCGGACTAATCGAGGGCGGTGTGGTCTTCGAGCACCACCAGCTTGCGCGGCGCGGGCCCGTAGTAACCGTTGATCTTCACGACCGGACGCGGCTGCCCGATGATGGCGATGATGCGGTCAAGCAGCGCCTGGGTGGACACCGGCTTGAGCAGATACTCGTGCGCGCCGATGCGGGCCGCCTCGACCACACGCCAGCGGTCGCCATGCCCGCTCAGCATGATGATCGGAACATCGGGAATCGGAAACTCGCCGGGCGAGCGCACCATGCGCACGAACTGCGCGCCGTCGATCATCGGCATTTCCCAGTCAACGATGACAAGATCGGGGCTGTGCTGCCGGATCGCGTCGAGACCGACGATTCCATCCGGGGCCTCGAACACCGTCTTCACGCCGATTGACATCAGCATCGTGCGCACGACCTTGCGCATGTAGTGATCGTCGTCGACCACCAGGACCCTGAGGGCGGCGATGCGCGGCTGCAGCAGCTTGCTCAGAGCCGATTCCATGGGTCCAATCCCTCGGGCGACGCCCGAAAATCCCTGCATGGATTGAACCATTGTTCCATTGCGATTGCGTAAAATCGCCCGTTCAAACCGCCCGGCCGCGTCAACGCTTTGTTTAGGCTGTCACGCCGGTGACGTGCGGACGCGGGCGATGGCGGACTGCCAGCCGGCCCATTTGCGGGCGCGGGTTGGAGCATCCATTGCGGGGGTAAAGCGGCGGTCGAGCCGCCAGGTCGCTGCGAACCCGGCCGGGTCCGGGCACACGCCGGCCTGGTATCCCGCGAGATAGGCGGCGCCGAGGGCCGTGGTTTCCATCACCGCCGGCCGATCCACCGGCGCGCCCAGAATGTCCGCCAGAAACTGCATGGTGGCGTCGCTCGCGGTCATGCCGCCATCGACACGGAGCACGGTGCCGGCCGCTGCCGGCCAGTCGGCATGCATGGCTTCAAGCAGGCCCCGGGTCTGATAGCCGACCGCCTCGATCGCCGCCTGCGCGATCTCCGCGGGGCCCGAGTTGCGCGTGAGCCCCAAGATCGCGCCGCGCGCGTCCGCGTCCCAGTAGGGTGCACCCAAGCCCACGAAGGCCGGCACCAGATAGACCTGCTCCGCCGGATCGGCCTTTTGCGCGAGCGCGTTAACCTCCGATGCGTGCCGGATGAGGTGCAGCCCATCGCGCAGCCACTGCACCGCCGCGCCGGCGATGAAGATCGCGCCTTCAAGCGCATAGGTGCGCTTGCCGCCGAGTTGATAGGCGACGGTGGTCAAGAGGCGGTGGCGCGACGCCACCCGCTCCGCCCCGGTGTTGAGCAGCGCAAAGCAGCCGGTGCCGTAGGTCGACTTCATCATTCCGGGCGTGAAGCAACCCTGGCCGACGGTCGCCGCCTGCTGGTCGCCGGCAATGCCCAGGATGCGGATCGCGCCGCCGAACAGGTCGGCTCGCGTCTCGCCGAAATCCGAGGCGCAGTCGCGCACCTCCGGCAACAGGCCCATCGGCACCGCAAACAGATCGGCTAGGGTCTCGTCCCATGCGCCACGGGCGATGTCGAACAGGAGCGTGCGCGAGGCATTGGTGGCGTCGGTGGCGTGGACCTTGCCTCCGGTGAGCCGCCAGAGCAGGAGGGTATCCACCGTGCCGAATGCAAGCCGCCCCTGCTCGGCCGCCGCGCGCGTGCGGTCATGCCCGTTGTCGAGCAGCCAGCCAATCTTGGTCGCCGAGAAATACGGATCGAGCAGCAGGCCGGTTTTTTCCGTAACGGTCGGCTCATGGCCGGCGGCGCGCAGCGCGGCGCAGGCGTCCGCGGTGCGCCGGTCCTGCCAGACGATCGCGTTGTGGATCGGCTTGCCGTTCACGCGATCCCACACGATCGTGGTCTCGCGCTGGTTGGCGATGCCGATGCCGGCGACGTCCTTCGCGCCGACTTTGGCCTTCGCCATCGCCTCGCGCACGGTTGCGACCACCGCCGCCCAGATTTCCTCCGGATCGTGCTCGACCCATCCCGGCGCCGGATAGATCTGCCGCAGTTCCTGCTGCGCCACCGCAACGGGCTTGAGCTTTGCGTCGAACACGATCGCCCGCGTCGAGGTGGTGCCCTGATCGATGGCGATGAGGTAGGTCATGGAGGCGATGCTGCCGCCTTTTATCTCCCGCTGAAAGGGGGAGGCCGCCAATCGCGGGGAGCCGGGGCGTTCAGCGCTTTGTACGGGGCGTATCCGGCCACATCCATTGTGCGAATGCGAACGCCGCGAGCGCCCCGGCGATCTGAGCGGCAACGAAGGGCATAACGCCCGCTGGCGCTATTCCCGCAAACGTGTCGGAAAGGGATCGCGCCAGAGTGACCGCTGGGTTGGCGAACGACGTCGAGGACGTGAACCAGTACGCCGCGGTGATATACAGTCCGACAGCGTATGCCACAGCCTCCGGCGATCGCACCGAACATCCGAATATGGTCAACAGCAGGCCGAAGGTGGCGATGAATTCCGCCAGCCATTGGCTCCAGCCGCCCCGCACCGTCGTCGCGGCTTGCCAAAGCGGCAGTTCGAACATCAGGTGCGCCGCGCAAACCCCGACCAGGCCTCCGAGGATTTGCGTTGCGACGTATGCGGCTGCATCCGGCCACGCCAATTCGCGGCGCAACGCAAAGACCATGCTGACGACCGGATTGAAATGCGCGCCGGAAACCGGCCCGAATGTCAGGATCAGCACCACGAGGATCGCGCCGGTCGGCAAGGTGTTGCCGAGCAGCGCAAGTGCGACGTTACCGCCGGACAGCTTCTGCGCCATGATGCCCGAGCCGACCACGGCTGCGAGCAGGAATGCGGTGCCGAGCGCCTCGGCTGCAAGGCGTCGCGCAAGCGGCATCAGATGGTTTCCGTGGCCTTCCCCGTCGCCCCTTCCATCCGCCCGATGTCCTTCAGACGCGCCTGCAGGCTGAGTTGATCGAGGCTGCGGATCGGCAGCGCGGTGAAGATCGCGATACGCTGATGCAGCATGCGATAGGTGTCCTTGAAGGCAAGCGCGACCTCGGCTGGGGTGCCACTCGCTTCCGCGGGGTCGGGCACGCCCCAATGCGCCGTCATCGGCTGGCCCGGCCAGACCGGGCAGGCTTCGCCCGCCGCGTTGTCGCAAACGGTGAACACGAAATCGAGCGCGGGCGCCCCGGGCCGCGCAAACTCGCTCCATGACTTCGAGCGGAAGCCGGATGTGTCGTAGCCGACCGCATCGAGCAGCGCGACCGAATGCGGATTGACCTGGCCCTTCGGCTGGCTCCCCGCCGAATAGGCGCGGAATCGCCCGGCGCCGAGCTTATTGAGAATCGCTTCGGCGATGATCGAGCGCGCCGAATTGCCGGTGCAGAGGAACAGCGTGTTGAAAGGGCGATCGGCCATGACTTAAGCCTCACAGCAAGCTGCGGCGGGTTTCTTCGCATCGGCCGGTTGCGGCGTGCAGCAGGCCTTCGCATGCGCGATCTGCGCGCCGTTCTGTACGCCGGTACCGTAGTGCGTGGCCTCGCCGGTGGTGTGGAACGTCTCCCAGGAAATGCCGGCCGGATCGTCGATCCACGACTTTTCCGACTTGGCATAGCAGCAGGTGGTCTGACCTTCCTCAAGGATCGCGCCGCCCGCTTGCCTCAGCCGCGCATAGACCTCCTGCAATTCACCGGCGTTCTCGACCTGGATGCCGAGATGATCGAGCCCCGGTTCCCGGCCGCGCGTCGAGATGGCGAAGTTCACGCGCGGATCGTCGAGCATCCATTTGGCGTAGTCGTCCTTGACCACGGCGGGTTTCGTTGCGAACAGCGCCGAGTAGAACCCGATGGCGTTGGCGATATCTTCGACCGAAACGTGCACGTGCATGCGCTTCATGGGCAACTCCTGTCAGACGGTGACTTTGCTGCGCTTGGGCTTCGCGGGCAGGCAAACGGCGGGCGCGCACTGTTCCGGCGCGCCCTGGCAGCAGTTGTCGGTGAGGAAGCCAAGCAGCGCGTTCATGGCCTCGAATTGCGCCGCGTAGATCATCGAGCGCCCGTCGCGGCGCACGGCGACCAGCCCCGCCGAGCGCAGGCGATCGAAATGAAACGTCAGCGTGTTCGGCGCAAGGCCGAGCGCGTCTGCGACCTGCCCCGCCGGCAGGCCCTCGGGGCCGGCCTGAACCAGAAGCCGGAACACCGCGAGACGATGGTCCTGGGCGAGCGCGGCCAGAGCTGCGACGGCATCGGCGTTTTCCATATTTCAATGAATATTGAAATATGGACCGGGGGTCAACAATTACTTCAAGGATTGTTGAAATAATTCATCGGGTGTCGCCGGCCATGAACTTGGCCAGCGCGTCCTTTTCAGCCGCGGTGAGCCTCAGCCCGAGCTTGCTCCGCCGCCAGAGCACGTCGTCGGGGTTCTGCGCGAACTCATGCTGCATCAGATAGCGCGTCTCGGCGGCGCTGAGCGGGCCGAAGAACGGCCCGATATCGTCGCGCTTCCGGGCTTGGCCCAACACGCGCTCGACCCGCGTGCCATAGGCCCGCACGAGACGCGCCGCCTCGGGCTCGCCCAGGAACGGCCAGGCGCGCATCGTCTGCGCCAGCCGCGTGTCGATCGCATCCCAGAGAAAGTCGCCGCCCGGCAGCGGCGTCGTCGCGGTCCAGCGCCGGTGCAACTGGAAGAAATGCGAGAGCTTGCCGAGCGCATCCTCCGCGAGCCGCCGATGGGTGGTGATCTTGCCGCCATAGACCGTGAGCACCGGCGCGGCACCGTATCTCTCGTCGAGATCGAGATGATAGTCGCGGGTTACGTCCTCGGGCGCGTCCCTGCCCTTGCTCGTGTCGTAGAGCGCGCGCACGCCCGCGAACGCCCAGACCACCTGGTCCGGCCCGACCGGCGCACGGAAGAATTCGCTCACCGCGCGGCAAAGGTAGATCACCTCCTCGCCGCTCGGCGCCACGGCGTCGAGCGAACTGGAGAAATTCTGGTCGGTCGTCCCGATCAGCGTGAAATCCTCCGCGAATGGCAAGGCGAACACGATGCGCTTGTCGGCATTCTGGAAGATGTAGCCGCGGTCGTGGTCGAACAGCTTGCGCACCACGATATGGCTGCCCTTGGCGAGCCGCACGGGCGGGCGGCCCTCCATGCGCAGCACGGTCTCCGACACGATGCCGACCCAGGGGCCGGCGGCGTTGACCAGGACCCGGGCGGTGACGGTTTCGCGCAAGCCTTGCGCGTTGAGAATGAGCTTCCAGACATCCTCCCGCTCGGCGCGGGTGACGCGCGTGCGCGTGCGGATCGTGGCGCCGCGCTCGGCTGCGTCCAGCGCGTTGAGCGCGACCAGCCGGGAATCGTCCACCCAGCAGTCGGAATATTCGAAGCCGTAGCGATATTTCCGCAGCAGCGGCTGGCCGGCGACGTGATGGGTGAGGTCGATGCCGCGCGCGCCCGGCAGGATTTTGCGGGCGCCGAGCCAGTCGTAGAGAAACAGCCCCAGCCGCAGCATGATCGGCGAGCGCGGCCCCGGAATAGCCGGCAACACGAAGCGCATCGGCCGCACGAGATGCGGCGCCATCCGCAGCAGCACCTCGCGCTCCGACAGCGCCTCTCGCACGAGCCGCAGCGCGCCGTGTTCGAGATAGCGCAAGCCGCCATGGATCAGCTTGGTCGAGGCCGACGACGTGCCCGAGCCGAGGTCGTTCTGTTCGAGCAGCAGCACGCGCAGGCCGCGGCCCGCGGCGTCGCGCGCGATGCCGGTGCCGTTGATGCCGCCGCCGATGATGGCGAGGTCGTAGTCGGCCATATTTTGAACGGCCATGGAGCCCTGGAATCCGCCGCGTTCAATCGAATCGGATCAGACTCTAGCTTTTTGTCCGGGAAGTCACAGGTCCCGGGTGCGGCGCTCGACGGCAAGCTCCCAGACCTTGTCGCGATCCACATCGAACACGAGCTTCGAATCGAGCGGCGCGGTGTACCAGTCGTTGCGCGCCAGCTCGTTCTCCAGTTGCCCCGGCGCCCAGCCGGCATAGCCGAAGGCGAGCAGGCTCTTCTGCGGCCCGGCCTTCATCGCGATATCGCGAAAAATTTCCGGCGTGACCGTCATGGCCACGTCGCGGCCGATGTCGAGCGTCTCCGGGCGGCGATAGTCGGTGCTGTGCAGGACAAAAACCAGCTCAAGCTGGACCGGGCCGCCGACGAAAACCGGCACCGTGCCGGTCGCGCCGGCGCCATCGACACCGAGCGCCTCCAGCAGGCGCGCGGCCGGTCTCTCTCCCGCCGGGCGGTTGATGACGACGCCCATCGCGCCGTCCCGGTCGTGCCGGACCATCACCAGAACCGTGTTCTGGAACCGCGGGTCGCGCATGGCAGGCGTCGCGATCAGAAGCTGGCCGGTCAACGAAGCGTGAGGCGGCGTTTCGGCGGGATCGGAGGGCGCGGCGCCCGACAGCGCCGCCGGCAGGAGCAATGCCGCGAGCGCTGGCAGCAACCGCATGAATCGCGACAGGGACACGGCTGCACCCGCGAATGGAGTCTGGGATCGGCGCCGGCGTCAATTCACTCGGGATATCTTACGGCCGGGCTCCGGCGCCGCAACCGGCAAGCGCTTTAAAAATTGGTCGGCCCCAGATCGTAGGAGCCCTTGTTGCCGCGCTTGTAGACCTTCGTCGCGGCGGCGCAGATCAGCTCGCGGTTGGTATCGAACGCCTGCAGCAGGCTTTCCTCGTCGGGCCGGATGCCCGGCTGCAGATGCCGCAGGGCATCCGCCATGACGAAGAACGAGGTTTCCATCGCGCTGTCGTAGCCCCAGAACCGGACGGCGTGCCGCGTCGAATCGTAGCTGCGGCTGAGGTTGGGGAAGTTCAATGACATGAGCGACCTGCCTTCCGGGCAGCAGCATGAAGCGTCAGGAAAAAATCACCTCGGCGTGCCGCGACAGCGTCAGCTCGCTTTCGGACGCCACGCGCTCGTGCTTCTCGGCGATGTTCTTGATGCGGTAGCGCGGATTTTCCGGGCTGCCGTCGGGTGCCGGCACGAGGTGGCGGATTTCATACGCGCCCGCGGCCGAAGGCCGAAGCACGGTGGTCAGGAGATCGACGGATTGACCGACGTTGAACTTGTGCATCGTGAAATGTCCTTTTCGCTAGACCGGCTTGGTCGCCGCCGCCTTGGTGCGGGCCGCCGCCGCTGTCGCAAAGCGCGCCAGCAGCACGATCAGCGCCGCGAGGTATTTATTGATCATGAACGTTCCTCAGCCCGCGAAAGATGAAGGCATGAAGACAGGAGTGAGGGCTTTGCCCGCGAGCGTTGCTTCGCGGTTCTCTCTCGTGTCCGAATTTCGCGGCTGTTGTTCGTATTATCGGCCTATCGGCGCCCGAATACAAGGACGGTAGATCGTACTGCGGCCGGGGCCGCCAGAATTGTCGAAAGAACCTCTGGTTTTGAGGTCATTCGGCACTATATAGTGCAGGTAATTTGGATGATCCCCGTTCAGATTATATTTCGTCTTTATTTGGCGAATTCGTTCGAACGGTTTCGAACGCCAAATCCCGGCGCCCGATCTCGGCGCCACTTATCGTCGTCACGTCATTGAGGAGCAACCGATGTCACACGAAACGCAGTCGCTGAACCGCGTGCGCGACCAGGCGCAGAAGCAGGTGCGCGACCTGAACGGTTTCGACTACAACGCTCCGGCGGAGCTGTATCCGAGCCGCATTAAGAAGGGCCGGGGCCGTGTGACCTACAAGCGCTTCGACACCGCCGCCGAGGCGCTGCAATTCGCCATCGAGCAGATTCCTTCCGCAGTGCTGCTGGGCGCCTATCTCGAGGTCGAGGAGGCGCGTTTCGGCGTCCAGGAAATCCGTTTCCTGTACGACAGCGCGGCCTATCCGCTGAAGCGGGCGGTCATCGAGAACTAACCGCCGCCGCGCAACCGCGGGCAAACGCAACGATTCCGATGGCGAGCCTAGATATACAGGCTCGCCATCTGTCCTTCCGGATACCGCGTGCCCTTGACGGCGCCGGCAGGCACCGCGCTCGAAATCTCCGCAAGCTCGCCGTCCGAGAGCGTCACGTTCAGCGCGCCGATATTTTCCAGCAAGCGCTTCTTCTGCTTGGTGCCGGGGATCGGAATCACATCCGTTCCCTGCGCCAGCACCCAGGCGAGCGCGAGCTGCGCGGGCGTGCAGCCCTTGCGCTTGGCGATCGCCTCAACCTTCTGCGCCAACGCGCGGTTGTGCGCGAGATTGTCGCCGGCGTAGCGCGGCTGGCGCTTGCGCGTGTCGCCGTCAGTCAGGGTCGCGGGATCGGCGATGTCGGAGGTGAGCAGCCCCCGCCCGAGCGGCGCATAGGCCACGAACGAAATGCCGAGCTCGCGGGTGGTCTTGCGCGTGTCGTCGGCCTGCTCGCGGTAGAGCAGCGAGAACTCGTTCTGCACGGCGGCGATCGGATGCACCTTGTGGGCGCGCGCAATCGTCTTGGGCGATGCTTCACTCAAGCCGAGCGCCCGCACCTTGCCCTGCTCCACGAGCCGGGCCATCGCGCCGACAGTGTCCTCGATCGGCACGGTCGGGTCGATGCGGTGGGCGTAGTAGAGGTCGATGGTATCGACGGCGAGGCGCTTCAGGCTTGCCTCGCAGGAGCTGATCACGAACTCCGGCCGGCCGTCGGCGAATTTTCCCCCGGCGCCGCCGAGGTTGCCGAACTTGGTGGCGAGCACCACGCCCGACCGCCGGCCCTTGAGCGCCTGGCCAAGCAGCGTCTCGTTGTGGCCCTTGCCGTAGGCGTCGGAGGAGTCGAGCATGGTGATGCCCGCTTCGAGCGCCTCGTGAATGAGCGCCGTCGCCGCCGCGTCGTCGCTCGCGCCGTAGACGCCGGAAAACGACATGCAGCCGAGCCCGATGGCCGAGGCATTGATGCCGGATTTTCCGATTGGGCGCTGGGGCAATGATTGGGCCATGACGATCTCTCCCTGATACGAATTTGTGGCGACGATAGACCGTGGCGCGTCGAACGCCAACCTCGCTCTTAAGCGCAGCGGCTGCGGCACCGGCAGCACACTCCCTCTCCCCGCAAGCGGGGAGAGGTGAACGGAGCGCGTTGCTGCCCTGAATTAGCTCTACGGCCCCTCGCCCGGAATCGTCCCCGGCGGCAGCGCATAGCAAT
Source organism: Rhodoplanes serenus (assembly GCA_945861855.1). GTDB lineage: Bacteria > Pseudomonadota > Alphaproteobacteria > Rhizobiales > Xanthobacteraceae > Z2-YC6860. The sequence goes on along the minus strand of CAMAWG010000006.1, from coordinate 48,590 downwards.
AGTCCGCCACCTCGCCGGGCCGCGTCCACCACACCCGGTCTTTTTTCGGATGCTCGACGCAATGCTTGAGCGCCTTGCGCAGCGACGGCAGCCGGAACGGCTGGCCGACCACGAAGGGATGCAGCGACAGCGTCATCACCAGCGGGTTGGCGACGCATTGCTCGACCATCTCGTCGAAGCAATCGACGATCATGTCGGCGAATTGGCTCGCGGTGTTCTCGCGGTGGATGATCGAGGCGGAATCGTTCAGCTCCGCCGGATAGGGCACCGACAGGATCGGCCCCGCGCGCGTCCTGAGCCAGAACGGCTGGTCGTCCGCCGGCCAGTCCATCACATATTTGTAGCCGGCCTCCTTCAACAGATCGATCGTGACATTGCTTTCCGCCGCAGCCGGACCCATCCAGCCCTTCGGCGGCCTGCCCTCGCGCTTCAAAATCTCGGCGGTCACGTCGTCGATCAACCGCTTCTCGTCGAGCTCCCAGAGATCGCCCTGACGCTCGGCGTTGGTGCGGCCGTGGCCGACCACCTCGTCGCCGCGCGCCCTGATCCTGTCGGTGATCTGCGGATGGTACTCGTACAGCATCGAATTGATGTTGTGCGACGCCGGCAGCTTGAATTGCTCGAACAGATCGAACAGCCGCCAGATGCCGACGCGGTTGCCGTAGTCGCGCCAGGAATAATTGCGCTGCTGCTGCGGCTCGCCCTTCTTTGCCGGGTCCCAGCCCGTGCCCTTGCGATAGGCATAGACCTCGATGTTGGTGGTGGTGCAGAAGGCGAGCCGCTTACCGCCGGGCCAGGAATAGTCCTTGCGCTCGCCGATCACCGAATAGTCGTAGCGGTTGTGCTTGGGCAGCGTCAGCATCGGATGTCTCCGTCCGGCAGGATTGCGGTCAGGCTTTCCAAAGCGCGCGGCTCGCCAGACGCGCGCCCTCGGCCAGGCTTTCGAACTTGGCCCAGACGATCTCCGGCTCGATCTCGGGCGGCTCATCGACATTGATCGTCGAGGCAAAGCCGCAGTCCGAACTCGCCATCACCCGCTCGCGGCCGATGATCCGCGCCAGCCGGAGAACGCGCTCGGCCACCAGCTCCGGATGCTCGACGATCACCGATGCATGGGTGATGCAGCCCGGCATCAGCACCTTGCCGTCCGGCAGCTTGACGTTTTCCCAGACCTTCCATTCGTGCTCGTGGCGCGGGTTCGCCATCTCGAAAGAATAGTAGTCCGCATTGATGGTGACGATCAGATCGGCGAGGTGCTTCAATTCGAAATCGCTCGTTCGCGGGCCCATGTTGATGCCGTAGCAGGTGTGGTGCCGAACGCGGTCCGGCGGGATGCCGCGCAGCGCATGGTTGAGCGCCGCGATCCGTTTGGCCGCCCATGCGCGGTGCTGCTCCACCGTCGTCTCGGGATTGAGCATGTAGTTCATCGCCAGCCGCGGATCGTCGATCTGGACGATGAAGCCCGCCGCGACGATCGCCTGGTACTCCTCGCGCAAGGCCTCCGCCACCGCATAAAGATGCTCCTCGTCGTCGCGGTAATGACGGTTTTCCATCAGGCCGACGCAGCTCGACGGCGAAACCGACGGCATGAACATGTCGATGCAGGACACGCCCTTGAGCCCTGCCTTCAGGTTGGCGATGTCCGCCTCGAGCTGCTTGTGCCCGGCATATTTCAGCGGACCGGTGCAGGCGTAGCGCGTCGGCTGCGTGCCCGAATGCGATCCATCTTTGTAGAAGGTGGGGAACGCGCGGTTCTCCCGCGTCGTCCGCACGCCCGGCTTCGGCGTGAACCGCTCGAGCCCGCTCAGCCGGTCGGTGACGTAGTACTGGAAGCTCGTCTTCGACAGTTCGCCGTCGCTGACGACATCGACGCCGAGCTCGGCCTGCTTCCTGACGATGTCGCCGACCGCCTGATGCAGCTCGTCGGCCAGCGCCTTCGGATCGTGACTCTGGCCGGACATGCGCGCGAACAGCTTGGCCGACAGCGATTGCGGGCGCGGCAGGCTGCCGACATGGGTGGTGAGGATGCGGCGTTGACGCTCTTCGGTCAGGGACATAAGGATTTCCGTGGGAGGGATCGGCCCGGAGCCAAGACTCGGAAGGTTCGGGCGGGGATTAAACCCCGCTGCTTCGACGAAGACAACGTTCCGGGATGGCGCGCTTCAATCATGCCCGATCGGGCTGTCCTATGGAATATCTGCCACGAAGCTGGCACACTCCCACGGCAACGCCTTGCAACGACGGAGACACCCTATGGCCGCCCGCATCCGCCACATCGCGCTTTGCGTGAAGGACATCGACGCCACCGCCGACTTCTACGAAAAGGCGTTCGGCCTTTCGCGCACCAAGAAGCACGAGGGCAAGACCGCCTGGAGCATCTACATGAGCGACGGCGAGGTGAATCTCGCGCTGCTGCAATACAAGAGTGAGGTCGGCTCCGGCGTGGCCCCGGGCTGGACCGGCATCCACCACTTCGGATTTCAGTGCGATGACCTGCCGGCGCAGCAGAAGCAGATCGAGAAGGCCGGCGGAAAGTTCTTCTTCGATCTCGGCGAGCCCGAGGATGAAGGCTTCGAGCGCAAGTTCTACGACCCCAACGGCATCGTCTTCGACATCAACTGGAAGGGCTGGCAGCTCACGAAGGGCAAGGTGAAGAACGCCAAGGGTGGGCTCACGCCCGCGACAAAACGCGCCGCGGCGCGAAAGAAGGTTGCCAAGAAGACCGCGAAGCCGAAACAGGCGGCGCGGAAGAAAAAATAATTACAGCAGGCGCCGTCAACGTCTCGCGTCGCACTCCAGGGAGGAATGAAATGAAGCGGATCATGCTTTCGCTTGTGCTCACGTTTGGGTTCTTGGCGCTCACCGGCATCGGCGGCACGCAGGCGCAGAACTATCCGACCCGGGCCGGCACGGTGATCGTGCCGTTCGCCGCCGGTGGCCCCGCCGACATTACCGGCCGCATTGTGGCGGATATTTTCTCGCGCCATCTCGGCCAGCAGTTCGTGGTGGAGAACGTCGCCGGCGCCGGCGGCACCACCGGCACGACCCGGGCCGCCCGCGCCAGTGCCGATGGTTACACCCTGATCTCCGGTCACCTGGGGACGAACGCGCTGGCCGGCGTATTCTACCCCAATCTCGCCTACGACGCGGAAAAGGACTTCGAACCGATCGGGTTGATCGCCGAACAGCCGGAGCTCCTGGCGGTGCGCAAGGACCTGCCGCCGAACACGTTGAAGGAGTTCGTCGCCTACGCCAAGGCCAACGAGAGCAAACTGAACATGGCGCATGCCGGCGTCGGCTCGGTGTCCTACATCGGCTGCCTGCTGTTGAACAGCGCCATCGGCATCAAGCCGACCCTGGTGCCGTTCAGCGGCACCGCGCCCGCCGTCAATGCGATGCTTGGCGGCCAGGTCGACTACGTCTGCGATCCCATCCTCGGTCCGCTGCCGCACGTGCGGGCTGGATCGATCAAGGCGCTCGCCATCGCTGCCAAGAAGCGCAGTCCGTTGCTGCCTGACGTGCCGACGTCCGCGGAGCAAGGGCTCCCGCAGTTCGAGTGTGCGCCGTTCTACGCGATCTTCGCGCCCAAGGGGACGCCGAAGCCGGTCGTCGACAAGCTGGTGGAGGCGCTCAACAAGGGGCTCGACGAACCCGCCGTCCGCGCGCGGCTGGAGAGCCTCGGCGCCACGGTCGCCGAACCGGGCCGCCGCGGCCCGAAGGCGCTTGCCGAGCTGGTGCACGGCGAGATCGCCCGGCTGACGCCGATCCTGAAGGCGGCGGTGGCGAAGTAGAGCGTCCGGCGCAATCCTGCTATTTGCCGCAGGGCTGGCAACGCCGCGCCGCCGCGCCTATGTCTGCTGCGGAGCGCGTCGTCCGGCGGCGCACGTCGAGGTATGAACAGTGCCAGCGGAAACAAATGACGCGCGCAGCGCGCCGACCAATATCGAGGCCATGAAACGCGGCTTGTTCGGCCGCTGCCCCCATTGCGGCAAGGGCCGTATGTTCCGCGCCTTCCTCAAGGTCGCGGACGATTGCCCGGCCTGCGGCGAGGAATTGCACCATCACCGCGCCGACGATTTCCCGGCCTATGTGGTGATCGTGATCGTCGGCCACATCTTGGTGCCGCTGGTGCTGCTGGTCGAGACCCACATCGCCCCGCCGTTCTGGGTCGGCATGACGCTCTGGCCCGCCGCCGTCGTCGTGCTAACGCTGGCGCTGCTGCAGCCGGTGAAGGGCGCGATCGTCGGGCTGCAATGGGCCTTCGGGATGCACGGCTTCGAGCAGGCGAAAAAGGATCGGGCGGCGCCGGCGGGCGGTCTTGTGGCGACCGCAAAATAGCCGGCGTATATCTCCGCCGTCATTCCGGGGCGCGCCGAAGGCGCGAACCCGGAATCCATAATCCCTGTCTCTACGTCATCAGCACAGGGGTTATGGATTCCGGCTCTCGCTTCGCTCGGCCGGAATGACAAACGACAGGCTTACGTCGCCGTGGCTTACGTCGCCGCAATCCCCATCGCCTCGGCGAACGCCGCCCGCACCTCGGGCGGCTGGCCGTAGTGGTGGCGGAATTCGCGGAGCCGCTGGCGCAGCAGGGGATCGTCGTCGAATTCCGCGAGCGTAATGCCCTCGGTGTTCAGCTCGCGCGCCATGTCGGGCAGATCGACCGCCCGTGCCTTGCCCGGATCGCGGATCACGCCCTTCGGCTCGCGGCCCTCCCGGATCGCCTCCAGTTCCTCAAAGAAGCGGTTGCGCATCATGGTGATGCCGATGTCGCTCGAACGCAGATGCTCCTTCGTGCGGTCGGCGATCGCCCCCTGCCCGACCCAAGCGACGATGTCCTGGTTGATGACATGGCTGGTGATCCAGCGCCCATCCGCGTCCCGGATCGGGCTTTTCCAGGTCGGCACGGAGTTCTGCACGTAGGGCTCGCGGCCCTTCGGCACCCGCACGAAGAACCACGCAACCGACAGCGTGTTCTCGTCGTCCACCGGCACGCGCCATTCGAAATGGCGGCCAAGGTAGAAGCCGTTCGGCCACAGCGCCACGCGGCCGATGGTCCAGTACTTGTCTTCCTCGCTCTGCCCCTCGCGCACGCGCTTGTAGGTGAAGCCGTGCTCGAACTCCTCGAACTTCAGCTTGAGGTGCTTCGGCGCGTTCCGGTCGTCGCCCTTCATGCGGTTCGACCAGTTGTCGTGCATCCATTCGAAGTGCACCGGATCGATGGAGTTCTCCTGGGCCTGGAACCAGTTGCACGGCACGTCGGCCAGCACGATCTCGCGGAAGCCGTTCTTCCAGTTGAACGGCTCCCACACCGGCAGCTCCGGCGCGGGCAGCGGGCCCATGTAGGCCCACAAGAGCCCCGCGCACTCGCGCACCGGATAGGCCTTGATCTCGCAGCCCGACTTCGAGGGCTTCGGATTGGTCGTGTCCTCGTAGGGCTGGTCGATGCAGGCGCCGGTCTCGTCGTAGCGCCAGCCGTGATAGCTGCAGCGGATGCCGCTCGCCTCGACCCAGCCGTAGGACATGTCGGCGCGGCGGTGCGGGCAATGCCGGTCGACGAGGCCGAATGTCCCGCTCAGATCCTTGTAGAGGACGAGGTCCTCGCCCATCAGCCGGATCGGCTTGACCGGGTTCTTCTCAAACTCGCTCGCGCCGCCGATCGGCTGCCAGTAGCGGCGCAGCAGATCGCCCATCGGGGAGCCTGGTCCGACGCGGGTGAGCAGGTCGTTGCGGGCGGCGGTGAGCACGTTCCCTCCGGGTGAGGCGCTGGTCCGCCATTGTGTTGGCACGGGAACCCGGGAGCAAGTCCCCGTCACACTCCGCCGGGAACCAAACTCCTCCGCCGGGCGTTCCTTCGCCCGACACCCAAGGGAGCGGCATCATGGCTAACGGCGGCAGTGGCGGCATCGGATTGCTCGGCGTCCTGGTCGGCGCGCTGATTGTGGTGGTGGTCGGCGTCGGCGTGCTGTTCGCCACCGGCAACCTCGGATCGAAAACCTCGACGGTGAAGCTGGAACTGCCCAAGATCACCACGGGCGCGAAGTAGCCTTAAGCGTTTTTGGCCGGACGTAAGCCCCGCCGCGGAGGCCTCGGCGGGCGGGCGGCGTTTCATATATCCTCTGCAAATGCGGGCATCGCGCGGTCCATGCCCCGGCGCGTTTGTGCTATCGTGTCTCCGCCGGCGCGCCGTTGGAATGTCGCCGGCGGAGACAGCAGACCGATGCCGCCCCGCGTCCCGAAATACATCTCCCCCAAGCAGGCGGCGGAGGACCGCGCGCGGCTGATCGCGACGCTGTTCTGGATCGCAATCGCGCTGCCGGTGACGTTTGCCGTGCTGGCGTTCGGCTACAGCGACCAGGCTCCGGCGTTCCTGCGCAGCACGGTCATCGCTCTCGACCGGACCCTGGGCTATCCGATCGCGGCGCTGCTCGGCACGGTCGGCCCGCGCTGACGGTGCGGCACAACAGGGCCAGCGCCATTCTTCTTGCGCTATTCTCTGAAACAGAATACCTTGATGAAGCATGATCCGCTCGTTCAAGGATATGGCAACGGCGCGCCTGTTCTCGGATGAAGACGTGCCTCGGTTTCGCGCTATCGGGCGTCAGGCGAGGAAAAAGCTATTGGTGCTGCATGCAGCCGGAGCGCTCAACGACTTGCGTTCTCTGCCCGGCAATCGACTCGAAGCTCTGAAGCGGGACCGATTGGGCCAGCATTCCATTCGCATCAACGATCAGTGGCGAATTTGCTTTGTGTGGCGAGACGGCGGGGCTGAAAGCGTCGAAATCGTTGACTACCACTAGGTGAAGTCATGACCAAAACCGCAAAACGACTCGATCCAATTCCTCCCGGCGAAATCCTGCTGGAAGAGTTCATGCAGCCCAACGGGCTCAGCCAAAATCGGCTGGCGCGGGATATCGACGTCAATCCTGCGCGGATCAACGATATCGTGCATGGGCGCTCGGCGATCACCGCGTCGATCGCGCTGCGGCTCGGGAAATATTTCGGGACCACGCCCGAGCTTTGGCTGAACCTGCAATCGGACTACGAGTTGCGCCAAGCCCGCGCCAAGGACTGGTCGAAGGTCGAGCGGCGAGTTCGAATCCTCGCGGCGGAGTAGCGTCAACAAGCCTCATTTCCGCAAATGCGGGAACCGCTCCGTCAACAAGCTCCCCGGATAATACGTCGGCTTGAACGCCGCCTGCGCGCGGATAAGTTCAAACCATTTCGCCACGCGCGGCAGATCGGCCCAGTCACCCTCGCGGTTGAGGTCGGCCATCCGCACGATCGCCGGCATCACCGAGACGTCGGCGAGCGTGATGTCTTTGCCCAGCAGCCACGGCCCGCCTGAGTCCTGGATCGACCGCTCCATGCGCTCGTAGGCGCGCCGCAGCCGGCCGAGCGCGCCGTCCATCTCCTTCTGCGGGAATCCGGTGCGGCCCATCGCCAGCATGAACTCCTTGCGCAAGGGCTTGCTCTCCGCGAAGGCCAGAAACTCCGCCTCGCTCATCGCCGCAAAGCGCGGCAGGAACGCGAGGTTGAAGGTCGGCACGCGAACGGCCGCCGCCGGCATCTCGTCGATGAAACGCATCAGCGAACGCATCGCCGCGCGCTTGACCGGATCGCGCGGCGTGAAGTTCGCGCCGTCCGGAAAAACCTCGTCGAGATATTCGATGATGACCGTGGAATCGATCACGATCTGGCCGTCGTGATCGAGCGTCGGCACCACGCCATTCGGATTGAGCGCGAGATATTCGGGCTTGAGCTGGTCGCCTTCGAGCAGGTCGAGCTTCTTCTCCGCGAACGGCAGGCCCTTGGCGTTGAGCACGAACCGCACCCGCTGCGAGCAGGTCGATTGCGGCGCGTTGTAGAGCGTGAAGGTCATCGCGGTGCCCCTCTCTTTGACGCCACTTTGCCGGTCGCGGCAAAGCCAGGCCAGACCTGATTTTTATTTAGGAATATAATCCATATTTTCGCCATAATCTGCCTTTAGCTTTGCCAGAGTCCCACCCTCCGAGGGCGTCATCATGAGACGCTTGATGATGGGGCGGGATGCGGCGCCTGCGCGCCCGGCCTCGTCAGCCGGGCTCCCGGGAGGCCTCGGGGCCCCGCCCTACGGACACTACGGTCCGTGCGCAGGGAGCCTGCTGGACCACCGGAGCCGGTTGCTCCGGGTGGCAAGCGCGGCCCAAGGTCAGTGCGGAAGGCTCCGGCCCCCGCACCAGAACGCCGCGATGGAGCGCTGAGAGGCGTGCGCGCTTTTCGCAAAAGCGCGCGGCGCCGCAAGGCGTCGGCTGATGGTTGCGCCTTTCGGCGCTCCATTCCCTCGGGCTTGGCCCGAAGGGAAGAATGAAGGCGCACCCCGCGCCTCAAATAACAGGGGCGGCGGAGCGTTGGCTAAATGGGCTGTTTGACAATCGAATCTGATGTTCGCGCATGATCGTGCAGCGAACTCTCTATCCCTCCCCCTTGTGGGGAGGGTGGATCGCGCGGAGGCGAAGCCGAGCGCGAGCCGGGTGGGGTGGGGTCTGCGCTCAACGCGAACGCCCGCCCCACCCCGCCACTCGCTTCGCTCGTGGCGACCCTCCCCGAAACGGGGAGGGAAAAGCGCGCTCGCGGCAATGCTTTCGCTAAAACGTCGATTGCAGCTTGAGCGTGTCGAGCCGGTTGACCGATTCCAGATCGAAGCGGCGCGGCTCGCTGTTGGACATCACGTCGAGCGGCACCGTCACGCCGGCCGCGCCGATCGCCCAGACCTTGCGATAGAGCTCCGACAGCGTCCTGGTCTTTTCGCCGTTGACGCCGACGATGATGTCGCCGCGCTTGAGCCCGGCCTGCGCCGCGGGACTGCCCGGCGCGACCCGGCCGACCAGCAACCTGCCGTGCACCGCCTGCGCGTTGACGCCGAGCCAGGGCTTGCCCGGCCCGGCCACGCGGCCCTGGGCGAGCAGATCGCCAAGGATCGGGCCGAGCAGATCGATCGGCACGAACATGTTGCCGGGGCCGGGCTCATTGTCGCCCTTGGCGTCGCCGACGATCAGCGAGCCGATGCCGACGAGCTTGCCTTCGCGGCTGACGAGCGCCGCCCCGCTCCAGGCGGGATGCGGCGGGCTGGTGAAGATCGCGCCCTCGACCAGATACTCCCAGCTTCCGGTGAACTCGCGGCGGCTGACGACATGCACCGGCAGCACGGCGCCCGCGCCGCCGTAGCTCATCACCAGCGCCGGATCCTGCTCCTTGAGATCCGCCGACCGGCCGATGGCGAGCGGCTTGATCTTCGGCGGCTCAAGCGTTCGCAGGAGCCCGAAGCCGGTCTCGTGGTCGTAGCCGACGACAGTCGCGGCCAAGGTGCGGCCGGAGCCGGTGACGATCTCGGCGGCGTGCGCCTCCACCATCAGATAGCCGATGGTAAGAACGAGGCCGCTCTCGTCGATGACGATGCCCGAGCCCTCGCGCTCCCGGCCGAGGTTCGTCACCGAGGTGCCGTCGGGGTTGATGAAGGTCTTGATACGCACGACCGCGGAGACAAGCTCGTCCAGAGTCGCGGCCTGGGCGGGCGCGGGCAAGCCCATCGCGAGCGCGAGGATCGCGATCAGGAGGAACTTACGGAAGCTGGAGCCGGCGCGACGGGCGCTGTGCATGACCGACCTCGCGCGGACGGCCATGCGCCGTCCGTTCCATAAAATTATAGCGCTGCAACCCACCCGCCCGCCATCGCCAAACCCCTGCAAATGGGCCCCCGTCACCATATATATTCGGGTGCTGCCAGCGTGTTTCGGCGGCGGAAAGTCAGTGTCCCGAATTCATGCCTGCCCCCCGACTGCTTGTGATGGAAGGAAATTCGCCGGAGACCCGCGCCCAGCAGGTGGCCGCCGGCGGCACGGTCGCGAGCAAGGGCTACTCGGAGCTACTCCGGGAGCTTCTGCCCAACGCCGTTGTCGATGTCTGCTTTCCCGGCGATGAGGGCGCGAACCTGCCCGACGGCCAGGCGCTCGAAGGCTACGACGGCGTCGCCATCACCGGATCGGGCCTGCACGTCTACGACGATGCGCCCGCGGTCACGCGGCAGATCGAGTTGGCCCGCGCCGTGCTCGGCTCCGGGACGCCGGCGTTCGGAAGCTGCTGGGGCTTGCAGGTGCTCACCGTCGCCGCCGGCGGCGGCGTGCGCAAGAATCCGAAGGGGCGCGAGATCGGCTTCGGCCGGCGCATCAAGCTGACCGAGCCCGGCCGCAAGCATCCGATGTATGTGGGCAAGCCCGAGGTGTTCAACGCGCCGACCGTGCATCTCGACGAGGTGGAGACGCTCGCCCCCGGCACCACCGTGCTCGCCACCAACGAGGTGTCCAACGTCCAGAGCGCGGAAATCCGCGTCAACGGCGCGGTCGCCTGGGGCGTGCAGTATCACCCCGAATATCCGCTGCGCGAGATCGCGGCGATCGTGCGCCGCATCGGGCTGCGCCTGATCGACGAGGGCTTCTTTCTCGACACGAAGGAGATCGCGACCTTCGCAGGCGACCTCGTCGCGCTCGACACCAACCCCGCCGAGAAGCGGCTGTCCTGGCGCTACGGCATCAGCCGGAACGTGCTGGACAAGAAGCTTCGCACCGGCGAAGTAGCGAACTGGCTCGAGTACCAGGTGCTGCCAACCCGTGCCAAGCGCGGGCGGGGTTAGACGCCGCGCATGATCCCGAAAAGTGGGACCGGTTTTCGGACAAGATCATGCGCTAGACAATGCTGCAGACTTCGTCGAAGCCGAAGCGATAGTCCTGCTTCGGCAAGGTCGAAGGATCGCCGTGGCCGAGGCAGCACAGGAAATTCGACTTGAAGCGCCCGTCCGGGAAGAACGCCGCATCCACCACGTCGTTCTTGAAGCCCGACATCGGCCCGCAGTCGAGCCCGATCGCGCGGGCCGCCAGCATCAGATAGGCGCCCTGCAAGGTGGCGTTGCGCAGCGCCGTGGTGCGGATCGCGTCCGGCGTCGTCTCGTACCAGCTCCGCGCCGCCGGATTGTGGAAGATGCGCGGCAGATGCTCGAAGAAACGCATGTCATAGGCGAGGATCGCCACCACCGGCGCGCTCATGGCCTTCTTCTTGTTCTGCGATGACAGCGCCGGCGAAAGCTTTTCCTTGGCCTCGGCGCTGCGAATAAACACCACGCGCTGCGGCTGCGAGTTTGCCGTGGTCGGCCCCCACTTCGCCAGATCGTGAATCGCGCGCAGCTCCGCATCCGTCACCGGCTGCGCCGTGTAGTCGTCGAAGCTGCGCGCCGTGCGCCAGAGCCGGTCGAGCGCGGCGTCGGGGATGACGGGTTTCACTGTGGTGCTGTCGTTCATCGCTGACTCCAATCCACCTCATCCTGAGGAGCGCCCGAAGGGCGCGTCCCGATGGTTCGAGACGCGTTGCTTCGCAACGCTCCTCACCATGAGGCCGGGAGAGGTCCGTGAAAAGTCAAATTTCTGCGGCTATCCCGCCACCGGCACGAGGTCGGCCGCGACGCCACGCACTAGCCGGCGGACCGCGCTTGACGCCACAACGCGGCGGCCCTCCGCATAGGCCTCGTGATTCTTCTCGATATCGTCGAGGTCGTAAAGATAGTTCACCATCAGCCCGTGCGACTGGGTCATGCCGTTGTCGCTGCCGTCGGCGAGCCAGTTGAGGCGCTCAAGCCGCGCACCGTTGCCGAGATGGAAACGCGCCACAGCATCCTGCGGCAGGCCGCGGCGGTTCTTCGCCCGTAGATAGTAGTACGCCGCCGCGCGCAGCAACGGTTCCTGCATCGGCTCGCGCAGTTGCGGCATCTGCCACCAGCCCTGCCGGTCGAGACCTTCGAGTGCCGTGCGATCCTCCGGCGAAAGCGCCTGGGAGCTTTCGGCCTTGCGCTCGCGGTCGAGCCAGCGGGCGAAGTCCGGCGCCGGCGACAGCGTTACGAAGATCTTGAGCCTCGGGTTCTCGCGCGAGATTTCCTGCACCACCTGCTTGATGAGGAAATTGCCGAACGAGACCCCGGCCAGGCCGCGCTGGCAGTTGGAGATCGAATAGAACGCCGCGGTGGTGGCCTTGTCCGGCTCGATGCCGTCGCGTTGCACCGACAGGATCGGCGCGATCGCGTCCGGGATTTCGCGCGACAACGCGATCTCGACGAAGATCAGCGGCTCGTCCAGCAGCGCCGGATGGAAGAAGGCGTAGCAGCGACGGTCTGGCGAATCGATGCGGCGGCGCAAGTCCTCCCAGCTCCGGATGCGGTGCACCGCCTCGTAGCGGATGATCTTCTCCAGGATCATCGCCGGGGTCGCCCAGTCGATCCGGCGCAACACCAGGAAGCCGCGGTTGAACCACGACGAGAACAGATGAACGAAGTCGGCGTCGACCGCCTTGAGGTCCTCGCGATGATCGAGCGCATCGAGAAGCTGCTCGCGCATGCGCACCAGCACGGCGGTCCCGCCCGGCGCCAGATTGAGCCGCCGCAGCAGCTCCTGCCGGCGGGCCTCGGCTGCGGCATGAATTTGCGCAGCGGTCTTGTCGGACGGAGCGGCCTGCCAGGCGGCGACGGCGGCATCGAGCTTCTCGCGGTCGGGGCCGAAACGGTTCGCCAGCGCCTCGAAGAATGCGATGCGCGGGCCGATGGTCAGCTCGGCATATTTGGAAAGAATCTCCTCGGCCAGCGCCACGCCGGACGCCTCGCCGCGGCCGGTCAGCAGCTCCTCGCACAATTCCGCCAGGCTTTCGGAGCGCGCGGCGGCATTGCCCCGGCGGTCCCGGGTGCGATCGAGCAGCGCCCGGCCGCGCTCGGTAATGCTGTTGAGCATCTCGCCGAAAAAGGACGTGTTCATAGGCGCAGGAAACCCCACCTCTCGAATCCCGATCTTACCGGAAATGTTGAAGGTATGACGACTGTTCAAGGGGCACACCCATGCTCTGGACAAAATCGCGCCAGCGCGCCAGAGGTTCCCTGAGAATTCAGGATAATTGCTGCTCAAGGAGTCATCATGTCGGGTCCGTTGGCTGGTCTGCGTGTGCTGGAGCTCGCCCGCATCCTGGCGGGGCCGTGGGCCGGGCAGATTCTGGCCGATCTCGGCGCCGACGTCGTCAAGGTCGAGCGCAGCAAAACCGGGGACGACACCCGCGCCTGGGGCCCCCCGTTCATCGAGGGCATGGACGGCAATCATCTCGGCGCCGCCTATTTCCACGCGACCAACCGCGGCAAGCGCTCGATCGAGGCCGATTTCGAGAGCGAGGACGGCAAGCGCATCGTCAAGAAGCTAGCGGCGCGCTCCGACGTGCTGATCGAGAACTTCAAGGTTGGCGGGCTTGCCAAGTTCGGGCTCGACTACAAGAGCCTCGCGCCAGAGTGCCCCCGGCTGGTCTATTGCTCGGTGACAGGCTTCGGCCAGGACGGCCCCTATGCGACGCGCGCCGGCTACGACCTGATGGCGCAGGGCATGGGCGGCTTCATGAGCCTCACCGGCACGGCGGACGGAGAACCCACGCGCGGGGGCGTGCCGGTCTCCGACATCTTCACCGGCGTCTATTCGGTGATCGGCATTCTCGCGGCACTGGCCCAGCGCGAGCGCACCGGCAAGGGCTGCTTTGTCGACACCGCGCTGGTGGATTCCACCGTCGGCGTCCTGGCCAACCAGGGCCTGAACTATCTGGCCTCCGGCAAGGTACCCGAGCGCATCGGCAACGCCCATCCCAACATCGTGCCCTATCAGGTGTTCACGGTCGCGGACGGCTACATCATCATCGCCACCGGCAACGACAGCCAGTACGTCAAGCTCTGCGGCGTGCTCGGCGCGCCGGAGTTGGCGAAGGACCCGAGCTACATCGACAACAAGGCGCGGTTGGCCAACCGCGCCGAGCTTGTCGGCAAGCTCACCGCGCTGACCGTGCAGTTCAAGATGCAGGATTTGGCCGACAAGCTCGAAGCGGTCGGCGTGCCGGCGGGACCGATCAACAATCTCGACCAGGTGTTCGACGACCCGCACGTCAAGCACCGCGGCATGAAGCTCGACCTGCCAAGCGCCTTCGCCAAGGGTGGCACGATCCCCGGCGTGCGCACCCCGATCGTGGTCGACGGCCAGCCGATGGCGTCGCCGAACCCCGCCCCTCGCCTGGGCGAGCACACCGCGGAGATTCTGAAGGAGATCGGCGAAGCCTGACGCTGCGGCCTGGCCGTCACTTCTTCCAGAGCTTCGCCGAGGCGATCCGCGAGCCCTCGACCATTGCGTTGAGCTTCGCCCACACGATCGAGGGATGAACCTCGTTCGAGCCTGCGAAGGACGCAAAACCGCAGTCGGCGCTGGCAATCACACGCTCGCGCCCGACCACGCTCGCAAAGCGCTCGAGTCGTTGCGCTACCAGCTCGGGATGCTCGACCAGCACCGTCGATTGCGTGATAACGCCCGGAAGGAGAACCTTGTCGTCTGGAACCTTGGCGCGCTTCCAGTCTTCCCATTCATGCTCGTGGCGCGGATTCGCCGCCTCGAACGAGTAGGCGCCGGCATTCACCTTGAGGATGAGGTCGACGATATCCTTGAGCTGCATGTCGTGGACGCGCGGACCCATGTTCACGCTGTAGCAGGTGTGGAAGCGCACCCGGTCCGCAGGAATTCCCTTCAGGGCCTCGTTGAGCGCCTCGACGCGCACCTCGCCCCACTTGCGGCACTCGGCGATGCTCAACTCCGGCCGCATGATGTAATAGGTGACAAGGAACGGGTCGTCGACCTGGAGCAGGAAGCCGGCATCGACGATCGCCTTGTATTCCTCGCGCATCGCCTCGGCGATGGCGAACACATAGGCTTCGTCCGACGGGTAGTATCGGTTCGGCGTGGTGGTCTCGATGTTGGAGGGCGCGATCGCGGGCATGAACGCTTCGGTGGCGCCCGTGCCTGCCAGCGCCGCTTTCAGCGTGTCCAGCTCCGACTTCAGCGCAGCGTGTCCCTTGTATTTGATCGGGCCGTTGCAGACGATCAGCGCGCGGCGACGACGTGCGCTCACCTGTTCGGCGATCGCCGACTGATAGTATTCGGGGAAGTCGCGGGTTTCACGTGTGTTCGAGAATGGGCTCGGCCGCGTGCCCTCAGCCGTGGCAAGGCCGTCGAGCCGCGACGAGGCGTAGGTGATGAAGCTCGGCTTGCCCATCTCGCCGTCGTTGACGACGTCGAGCCCCGCATCGACCTGCTGACGAACCGAGTCCGCAACCGCCGCCCGGACACGCTCGGCATAGGCCTTCTCGTCGACCGGTTTGCCGTCCATCCGCGACAGCATCAGTTCGAACAGATCATCCGGCCGGGGAAGACTGCCGACATGCGTGGTCAATATCCGGTCGGTGCTGGTCTTCATGTTCGCCGTTCCATCTCTCGTGCGGTTGGGGCCGAAGGCTGGTATAGTGTGATAGCGGCAACGGGCTGACAACAGAACCGCGCGGCGCGGTTCGAGACCGGCTGCCCACCCGATTCCGTCCCACTGGCGCTGCAATGCAGCGCGGAATGCGCGCGAGTCATCGTCTCGCGGTGCTTGCCACACGCAAAATGTGACAAGATACTTCCCGGCGCTGCGCTTCCCGCCGTGACCCGATCGCGCGAGTGACACGATGTTTGTCGAACAGCGGCTCTACACGTTCGCGCCGGGCAAGAGTGCCGAATTCAATAGATTGTATGAGACGCAAGGCCGCGCGCCGCAGGAGCGCCATCTCGGACTGCCGGTGGGCTACTACTACAGCGAGATCGGACCGCTCAATCAGGTCATGACACTGTGGTTCTACCCCACGCTCAATGAACGCGTCGAACGGCGCGAGCGTCTGTTTCGGGATCCCGAGTGGATTTCATTTCTGAAGGAAGCGAGAGCGCTCGTCGTGACGCAGGAAACCCGCATCCTGACGCCCGCTCCGTTCTTTCGCGAACGCCTGACGTCATTCGTCGAAACCGAGAGGTGATAACGATGAGCAAGCTCTTTCGTGCAACGCTGTTCGCACTTGGCACCTGCGTCGCAACGGTATCGCCCGCGATGGCACAGGCCGACTATCCTTCAAAGCCGGTGAAATTCGTCGTCCCGTTTGCCGCCGGCGGAGGCATCGACATCACCGCGCGCATGTCGGCCGAGAAAATTGGCGAAGCGCTCGGCCAGCAGATCGTCGTCCAGAACCAGGGAGGAGCCGGCGGCGCGATCGCGACCGCGTCCGTCATCAAGGCCGATCCGGACGGATACACGCTGCTCTATCATTCGACCACGGGCACCGTGCATTCGGCGATCACGGAAAACCTGAGCTACGACTGGCTGAACGATCTGGTGCCGGTATCGATCATCACGCGGTTTGCGCCGGTGATGGTGATATCGCCGACGCTTCCCGCGAAGAACATGGCGGAGTTCGTCGCGCTGCTGAAAGCCAATCCGGGCAAGTACAGCTTCGCATCCTCGGGCGCCGGCTCCGCGGTGCACCTTGCCGCCGAATTCTTCCTTCAGCGCGCCGGTGTCACGATGGTGCATGTCCCTTATCGGGGAACCGGGGCCGCGATGACCGACCTGCTCACCGGCCGCATCGCCATGATGGTCGACGGCGTGCCGCCTCAGGCCAAGAACATCCAGAGCGGCGTGGTGACGGCGGTCGCGGTCACGACTTCAACGCGCTCGCCCGCGATCCCGAACATCCCGACCATGAAGGAGCTCGGATACGACTTCGAAGTTCCATTCTGGACGGCCCTTTACGCGCCGAAGAACACGCCAAAGACGGCAATCGAAAAACTTGCCGCCGCGTCCCGAAAGGCCATGAGCGATGCAGGCCTCGTCAAGCGACTGTCGGACATCGGAACCGAGTCGGTGAGCGCGACAACGGCGGAACTCGACGCGCTCAACAGGTCGCAGTTCAAGCTCTATCGAGACATCGTGCAGAGTAACAAGGCGCTGCTTCAGGAAAACAAGCCGCAGTGATCGCCCGGCCGGTCGGCGTCATTGCGTCCGGCGGCGGCCTCTCGCGTCAAATCGCCTTCCCCGCCTCCTGCCAGCGCCTGGTCGCGGTCGGGTTGGCGACGATGTCATCGACGTTGGCGAGCTTGACCCGGTCTCGCACCAGACCCTTGTAGAAATCGGCCTTCGAAACCGGCGGCACGTCTGCGATAATGGTCCAGGTGTCGCCGCCATCCATGCTCTCGAACACCTGACCGTCGGTATCGACCGCATGGAGCGAATAGCCGTCGGAACGCGCCTCGATGGTCAGGCCGCTGAACAGGGCGCGCTGGCCGTTCGGCAGGCCGCCGAGCAGCCGCTCCCAGGTTTTTCCGGCGTCGCGGCTCCTGAAAATCTTCCCGCGCGCGCGGCCAAGCTCATACCAGTGCACCGGCCAGCCGACGCCTGCCGACATGAACAAGA
Source organism: Rhodoplanes serenus (assembly GCA_945861855.1). Classification (GTDB taxonomy): domain Bacteria; phylum Pseudomonadota; class Alphaproteobacteria; order Rhizobiales; family Xanthobacteraceae; genus Z2-YC6860. Next base: position 31,229 of record CAMAWG010000006.1, on the reverse strand, counting down.
GATCGGGCTCGTCGGGATGGATGACCACCGCGTCCGGATAGTTCGCCTCGGCCGGCATTTTCATCTTCTGCCACGTCGCCCCGCCGTCCTCGCTCGACATCATGCCGACGATGCCGTTGGCGATGATGATGCGGTTCGGCCGCGCCGGATGCACCAGGATGCGGTGGATATCGCACTCCTGCGGGTCGGGATCGACCGGCAGTTCGGTGAAGCTTGAGCCGAAATCATTCGACACCTGCAGCGAGCCGATCTCGACGCCGGCCCACAGCCGGTCGCCGTCGAGCACGATGTCCTTGATGTGGCCGATGCGCGGCGGCGGCGGGAAGGTCCATTGCTTGACCGTCTTCGCCTCGCGGAACGCCTTCAACTCGCGCCACGACTTGCCCTTGTCTTCGCTCACATAAAGATGCGCCGGCAGGGAGCCGGCGAACACCGCGTCGCGGCCCTGCAATTTTCCGGCGCGACACGACCAGAACTCGTGATGCGCCAGCCCTTCGTTGACCCAGGTCCACTTGAAACCGCCGTCCTCGCTCCGCGCCATGCCCACGCCGCGGGTCGAGGCGAACAGCGTGCCGTCATCCATCGCGGTGACGCCGCTGACGAACACGCCCTGCAAGGCGCGGTGCTTGACGGTCCATCCCCGCTCAGATTTGGCCAGCAGGGCTATGCCATCCACCGTGCCGATCAGGATGGTGCCGGAGGGCGACCCGGCCCGCTGGATGTTGGTTCCGCCGTTGGACAACAAAATCATGCTTGCGCCTATTGCTGGATGACGAAGCGACAGCATAATCCGCTTGCCTGGCAGTGAACACACATCCGGAAGGGATAGCGACCATGCTCTTCGGCGGCTGCAACTGCATTCCGGACCCTTCCTCAATCGGCGCGCTCTGCTCCGGCGGCGCGGGCTTCGTTACGGCCATGATGGCGGCGCTGGCAGCGGGCTCGCGAACCGCGGAGGCCAAGCCGCTCGGCCGCAACATTCCGGAGGTGGACAGGCTCGCCGTCCGCATCGTCACCGACAACATGGTGATCCAGTTCGTCCCTAACGAGACACGCGGCGGCCTCACCATCGAGCGCCGCACCGGCGGCAACACCTCGCCGGACCGGCCGCCGCGCGCGGCGCTCCACGCCGAATGGGGCCTGGCCATGCATGCGGAATCGCAGGCGGGCGGCGAGACGCGCCACGTCCTGATCGATTTTGGCTACACGCCGGAGGTGTTGAACAACAATCTTTCGATCCTCAAGATCGATCCATCGCTGTTCGACGCGATGGTGCTGAGCCACGGCCACTACGACCATTTCGGCGGGATGGTCGGCTTCCTCAACGCCACCAAGGGCAAGCTCAAAGGCAAGCTGCCGTTCTATGTCGGCGGCGAGGATGCGTTCTGCCTCCGAAAAAACCCCGGCGGCAATTTCGGCGCGATCGACCGCCGCGCGATCATGGATGCCGATCTCGCGCTGATGCTCTCGGAAGGCCCCGCTCTGGTCGCCGATCACGCCTTCACCACCGGCCGAATCGGCCAGGTCTCGTTCGAGAAGCCGCTGCTGCCGACCCAGGAGATCGTGGGCATTTTCGACGGCTTCGGCTGCTTCCCGGAGAAGATGCCGGCGGCGAAGAACATCGGCCCATACATTCCCGACGATTTCGATCACGAGATCGCGACCGTCTACATGGTCAAGGGCAAGGGCCTCGTAGTGCTCACCTCATGCAGCCACAGCGGCGTGATCAACGCCATCAGGCAGGCGCAGAAGGTATCCGGCATCGACAAGGTCCACGCGGTGATCGGCGGGTTCCATATCGTACCGCCGCTCGGCGACGACTACATCCGGCGGACCATCGAGGAGTTCAAGGAGATCGATCCCGATCATCTGATTCCGGCGCACTGCACCGGCGACCGCTTCTACGACCTCGCGCGGCAGGCCCTGGGCGACAAGGTGATCCATTCGGCGGTGGGAACGCGGTTCATTTTCGGCGGCTAGCCAGCGGCCGGATTATTCCCGCATGGTCCTGGAATATTGCCGGAATGCCGGCCCTGCGACCATCCGTCCAACCGGCATTTGAAAGTGGCCGGGGGGGACGCAATCCGCTATAGGTCCGGCTGGGGCGACAAGAACGAACATAGACTCCAGGTATTGGGTGGAAGCGCTTTCCGAAACGAAATCACGGCAGGCCGACGCCACCGAGCCTTTGCTCGAGGTCGCGGACCTGCATGTCCATTTCGAGTCGTCGCGCGGCATCGTACGCGCGGTCGAGGACGTGAGCTTTCAGGTCAAGCCCGGCGAGATCGTAGCCATCGTCGGCGAGTCGGGTTCCGGAAAATCCGTGACGGCGCTTGCGATCATGCGTCTGCTGCCGCGCCTGACCGGCCGCACCCGCGGCCGCGTCCGGTTCGACGGCAAGAGCCTGCTCGATCTCAGCGACGAACAGATGCGCGAGATCCGCGGACGCGACATCTCGATGATCTTCCAGGAGCCGATGACGTCGCTCAACCCCCTGCTGACGATCGGGCTGCAGATCACCGAGCCGCTCACCATTCATCTCGGAATGAGCGACGCGCAGGCCACGGCGCGCGCTATCGAACTGCTTCAGCTCGTCGGCATCACCGACGCCGAAGGCCGGCTCGATCAGTATCCCCACCAGTTTTCCGGCGGCATGCGGCAGCGCGTGATGATCGCCATCGGGCTGGCCTGCAACCCCAAGCTCATCATCGCGGACGAGCCGACCACCGCGCTCGACGTCACCATCCAGGCGCAGATCCTCGAATTGATGAAGGACCTGTCGCGCAAGCTGAACATCGCGCTCATCATCATCACCCACAACCTCGGCGTCGTCGCGCGCTACGCCGACCGCGTCTTCGTCATGTACGCCGCCCGCCTGGTCGAGCAGGGGCCTGCGGACGCGGTGTTCCACCGTCCGCGCCATCCCTATTCCATGGGGCTCTTGCGCTCGGTGCCGCGCCTCGACCGTCCGCGCGGCAACAAGCTCGAAACCATCGAGGGGTTGGTGCCGAACCTGGCCAACGCCCCGCCGGGCTGCCGCTTCGCGCCGCGCTGCCCGTTCCGCATCGATATCTGCGCGCAGGAACCGCCGCTCGCCCGAACCGACACGGGAACGCTGTCGCGCTGCCATCGCCATGCCGAGATCGCCGACAGCAAGATCGCGTGGGCGTCCGGCGGCGCCGGCGTGCTGAAACTGGATGTGGAACGCAAGCGACCGCTGCTGTCGGTCAGTGCCCTCACCAAGCATTTCCCGGTACGAACGAAGATCGGCAACAAGCGCGCGCTGGTTCGTGCGGTCGAGGACGTGAGCTTCTCGATCTACCCCGGAGAAACGCTCGGGCTGGTCGGCGAATCCGGCTGCGGCAAGACCACGGTCGGGCGTCTCATTCTCCGGCTGGAGCAGCCGACCAGCGGCGAGATCGCGTTCGAGGGCACCAATCTCCTCACCGCCACGCCGGCCGAGATGAAGACGATCCGGCGCAAGATCCAGGTCATCTTCCAGGACCCGTACTCGTCGCTGAACCCGCGCATGACGGTCAGCCAGATCATCGGCGAGCCCCTGCACGTCTACAAACTCGTCGCCGACAGCAAGGCCGCCACCGGCCGTGTCACCCAGCTGCTCGATCAGGTCGGGTTGCGGCCCGAGCTGGCCGAACGCTATCCCCATCAGCTTTCCGGCGGCCAGCGCCAGCGCGTCGGCATCGCGCGCGCGCTGGCGATGGAGCCGTCCTTCATCGTGTGCGACGAGGCGGTGTCCGCGCTCGACGTCTCCATTCAGAGCCAGATCATCAATCTTCTGGAAGACCTGCAGCAGCGCCTGGGCCTCGCCTATCTGTTCATCGCCCATGACCTCGCCGTCGTCCGCCACATCTCGATGCGCGTGGTGGTGATGTATTTCGGGCGGATCATGGAGGTGGCCGATCGCGACGCGATTTATCGCGAGCCGCTGCATCCCTACACCAAGGTTCTGCTCGACGCCGCGCCGGTGCCCGATCCGACCGTGGAAAAGGCGCGGGCGCCGCGACTGATCCAGGGCGAGCTGCCGAGCCATCTGGCCCCACCGCCCGGATGCGTCTTTAATACCCGCTGCCCGATGGCCAGCCAAGAATGCCGGGAAATCGTGCCACCGCTGGTGGAGAAGCGACCGGGACACTATGCCGCCTGCATAAAGGTATGACGGCGGCTGACAATGAGGGCTCCAACACAGGAGGAAATGCAATGACAACAACAAGACGGACTGCCTTGAAAGGACTGGCCGGGGCATTCGCTCTCGGCGCGGGTGGTGTCCATTGGGACGTCGCGCAAGCCCAGCCGGCCGCCGTCAAGCGCGGCGGAACCCTGAATTTCGCGATCAGCGCGGAAGCTCCGCACTACGACCCGCACGCCAGCGACACCTACGCGACGCTGCACCTCGCAGCACCGTTCTATTCCACGCTGCTGCGCTTCAACCTCGCCAAGTTCCCGGCGGTCGAGGGCGATCTGGTGCAGTCATGGACGGTCGCGCCCGACCTGATGACCTATACGTTCAAGTTGCTTCCGGATGTGAAATTCCACAGCGGGGACACGCTGACCTCGGCCGACGTGAAGGCCACCTACGATCGTCTGCGCAACCCGCCGCAGGGCGTGGTGTCCACGCGCAAGGCGACCTTCTCCGACATCGGCACGATCGAGACGCCGGACCCGCTCACGGTCGTCTTCAAGATGAAGGCGGTGAATGCCGCGATGCTTGAGCACTTCGCCTCGCCCTGGAACACGATCTACGCCGCCAAGGACCTAGCCACCGATCCGGCCAGCCCGCGCACCAAGATCAACGGCACCGGCCCGTTCACCTTCGTCGAGCACGTCAAGGGCAGCCACGTCGCCGGCAAGAAGAACGACAACTACTTCAAGAAGGGCCTGCCCTATCTCGACGGCTGGAAAGGCATCTTCACGCTGCAGGCCGCCGCCATGCTCAACGCCGTCCAGGGCGGACAGGTGCTGGGCGAGTTCCGCGGCATCTCGCCGGCGGAGCGTGACCGGCTCGTGCAGACCATGGGCGACAAGATCCGGATCGAGGAATCGAGTTGGACGCTCAATCTCCTGGTCTGCTTCAACGTCGATAAGAAGCCGTTCGACGACGTGCGCGTGCGCAAGGCGCTGCTGCTCGCGATCGACCGCTGGGGCGGCAGCACCGGCCTCTCCCGCATCTCGACGCTCCGCTCGGTCGGCGGCGTGGTCCGGCCAGGCTCGCCGTTCGCGACGCCGGAAGCCGAACTGGTCAAGCTCCCGGGCTTCTCCAAGAACATCGCCGCCTCGCGCGCTGAAGCCAAGAAGCTCCTGGCGGACGCGGGCCATCCCAACCTGAAGTTCACGTTGTGGAACCGCAACCTCGCCATGCCGTACACGCCGGCCGGCATCTTCCTGGTCGACCAGTGGCGTCAGATCGGCGTCGAGGTCGAGCACAAGCAGTCGGACACCGGCGCGTATCTGGCGACCATGAACGCCGGCAATCACGACGTGGCGATCGATTTCTCCAACCTCTTTATGGACGACACGAGTCTCGGTCTCGCCAAGTATCTGTCCGTGTCTCGCGCGCCCGAGAATCGCTCGCGGTCGAAGGACGAGCAGCTCGACAAGCTCTTTGACGACCACATGCGCGAGCGCGATCCCGAAAAGCGAAAGGCGTTGATCCGGGCGTTCGAGAAGCGGCTGTTCGAGCAGGCTTATCAGCAGCCCCTGCTGTGGTGGCACCGTATCGTGCCTACCCACAAGGTGCTGATGGGCTGGCAGATGTCGCCCAGCCACAACCTCGGCGCCCAACTCGAAGGCGTCTGGCTGAACGCGTAGTTCATCGCCTCCATCCCTCTCCCCGTTCCCGCGGGGAGAGGGCTTCACTGCCTCAACATCGAAGGCACCATGCTTCGCTACACGGTCAATCGTGTCCTGCTGATGATTCCGACCTTGCTCGGCGTGGCCGTGCTCGTTTTCTTCCTGCTGCGCATCGTGCCGGGCGACGTGGTCGAGATTAAGCTGCGCGGCGACGGCGGCAACGTCTCACAAGAAACGATCGAGATGGAGCGCAAGCGGCTGGGTCTCGACAAGCCGTTCGTCAGTCAGTTCGGCGACTGGATGATCGGGATGGCGAAGCTCGATCTCGGCAAGTCGATGTGGACCGAGCGGCCGGTGGTCGAAGAGATCGCGGTCCGGCTCGAACTGTCGCTCCAAGTCGCGCTGATGGCGACCCTGATCGCCGTCCTGCTCGCGGTACCCATGGGCACGATGGCGGCGCTGTTCCGCGACACCTGGATCGACTACGTGGTCCGGATTGTGACCATCGGCGGGCTGTCGATACCGTCGTTCTGGTTCGGCATGCTGATCATGCTGACCCTGCTGGCATTCTTCAACTGGCTGCCGCCGATCACGTTCACCCCGATCTACGTCGACCCGATTGCCAACCTGACGCAGTTGATCTGGCCGGCGATGGCGGTCGGCTACCGCTACTGCGCCGTGGTCGCTCGCATGATCCGCTCCTCGCTGCTTGAAGTGCTCAACGAGGACTACATCCGCACCGCCCGCGCCAAGGGCGTGTACGAGAAGCTCGTGATCTCGCGTCATGCGCTGCGCAACGCGCTGCTGCCGGCGATCACGGTCATCGGCCTTGAGTTCACCTTCCTGATCGGCGGCCTCGTCGTCACCGAGCAGGTGTTCAACCTCAACGGCATCGGTCAGTTGTTCGTGCAGAGCATCTCGCGCAACGACTTCACCCTGATCCAGGGCATGGTCATGCTGATCGCCGCGTTCTATGTGTTCGTCAACCTCCTGATCGACCTCCTCTACGCCGTGTTCGATCCGCGCATCCGGTACGACACATGACGATGGCAGCGCCCGCACTCCCGACCCCGACAACACGCCAGCCAAACGCGTTCGTCGAGTTCTGCCGCCAGCAGCCGCTCGGCGCGGTGAGCTTCGTCATCATCGTCCTGATGATGTTCGCAGGACTGTTCTCGCCGCTGGTGGCGCCCTACGATCCGCTGACGATCGATTTTGCATCGCTGCTCGCCGCGCCGTCCTGGGAACACTGGTGCGGCACCGATGCGTTCGGCCGCGATATCTGCTCGCGCCTGATCTACGGCTCGCGCACCGCGCTGGTGATCGGCTTCACCTCGTCGTTCCTCGGATCGACCTTCGGCGCGGTGCTCGGCGTCGCCTCGGCCTATTTCGGCGGCAAGATGGACGACTGGATCCAGCGCTTCGTCGATATCCTGCTGGCCTTCCCGCTGATCGTGCTGGCGCTGGTCGTGGTCGCCGCGTTCCGCAAGTTCGTGGTCGGCGGCGTCGACGTGAACCTGATCGTCGCCATCGCCATCCCGATCGTCCCGCGAGTCGCGCGCGTGGTGCGCGCGGCAGCGCTCTCGGTCCGGGTGATGCCTTATGTCGATGCCGCGCGCGCGGCCGGCTATTCCCACACCCGGATCATCTTCCGTCACATGGCGCCCAATGTGGTCGCGCCCTATCTCATCATGCTGACCGCCTTTATCGCGCAGGCGATCCTGGCGGAAGCGTCGCTGTCCTTCCTCGGCCTCGGCGTCACCGAGCCGACCGCCGCCTGGGGCCTGATGCTGTCCGGCAACGCCGCCGACTTCTATCGCGAGGCGCCCTGGATGATCCTGTTTCCCGGGGTCGCCATCAGCGTTGCCGTATTCGCCTTCAACCTGTTCGGTGATAGCTTGCGGGACTTTCTGGATCCACGCTTCAAGGTGTGACCATGAACGTCCTGGCACGCGTCGCTCCCTCCGCGCGAAACGCGGATGCGCCGCTCCTCATCCGCCGCATCGACGCGATTCCGGTGGCGCTGCCGCTGAAGACGCCGATGAAGATGGCGGCCGAAACCATCACCGCCGCGCAGAATCTCCTGGTGCGCATCGAGGCCGCCGACGGCGCCGTCGGCTGGGGCGAGGCGGCCTCGGCCCCGACCATGACCGGCGACACCCAGGGCGGGCTCGTTGCCGCCGTGCGCGACCATCTCGCGCCGATGCTGGTGGGCAAGGATGCCCGCGACTGGCCGGCGCTCCGCCCGGCGCTGCATCGGGCACTCACTGACAACGGCGGCGCGCATTCGGCGGTCGAAATGGCGGTGCTCGATCTGACCGGCCGCGCCTCCGGCCTGCGTCTGATCGATCTCGTCGGCCGCCCGCGCCGCATTGGCGTAAAGCCGATGTGGCTCCTCGGCAACAAGACCGCCGAGGAAGATGTCGCCGAAGCACTCGCCAAGCAGAAAGCAGGATTCGATTTCTTCAAGCTCAAGATCGGCGTGAAGCCGCTGGTAAAGGAAATCGCCATCGCATTCGCGGTGCGCGAAGCGCTGCCCAAGACGCCGCTTTGCGCCGACGCCAATTGCGGGCTGACACTCGCCGCTGCGCGCAGCTACGTCGAGAAAACGAAGAAGGCGCGGCTGATGTTCGTCGAGCAGCCGCTCGCCTATGACGACGTCGAAGGGCTGAAGAAGCTCGCGCGAGGCACCAAGGTGCCGGTCGGCGTCGACGAGGGCATCCATTCGTTCGCCGACATCGTCACAAGCGCCAGGGCCGGCGCCGGCGGCGTGTCGCTCAAGCTGATCAAGCTCGGCGGTATTACCGCGGCGATCGAGGCCGGCAAGCTGTGCCAGCAGCTCGGCCTGTCGGTGAACATCGCCGCCAAGATCGCGGAGTCGAGCATCTCCAGCGCCGCGGCCCTGCATCTCGCCTGCGCGGTGCCAAAGGCCGACTGGGGCGTGAGCCTCACCCATTTCTATCTGGCCGAGGACATTGTGCGCCGCCCGCTGCCGCTCGCGAATGGCCTGGTCGCCCTGCCCGAGGGCCCCGGCCTCGGCGTCGAGGTCGATGAAGCGGCGGTTGAGCGCTTCCGCGTGAAATAAGAATGCTATAAGGCGGCGACAGTAAATCCGGGAAAGGAACTCATCGAAATGTCCGGTCCGCAGAAGGGCCCGCTCGCGGGCGTTCGCGTGCTCGAGCTGGCGCGCATCCTCGCAGGCCCCTGGGCCGGCCAGACGCTGGCCGATCTCGGCGCCGAGGTGATCAAGGTCGAGCGTCCGGGCGCGGGCGACGACACCCGCGGCTGGGGCCCGCCGTTCATGGAGGACAAGGACGGCGGCGTGCTCAGTTCGTCCTACAATCTCGCCTGCAACCGCGGCAAGCGCTCGGTCGCCATCGACTTCGAGACGCCGGACGGCCAGCGCATCGTCAAGAAACTCGCCGCGAAGTCGGATGTGCTGATCGAGAATTTCAAGTTCGGGGGCTTGGCCAAATACGGCCTCGACTACAAGAGCCTCGCGGCGGACAACCCGCGGCTGATCTATTGCTCGATCACCGGCTTCGGCCAGGACGGCCCCTACAAGACCCGCGCCGGCTATGACCTCCTCGTGCAGGGCATGGGCGGCATCATGGACATCACCGGCTCGCCGGAGGGTGAACCGACGCGGCTCGGCGTCGCCTTCGCCGACGTGTTCACCGGCGTCTATTCGGCGCTCGCCATCACCGCCGCGCTGAAGGAGCGCGAGCACACCGGCAAGGGCAGCCACATCGACATGGCGCTGCTCGACAGCATGGTCGGCGTGCTCGCCAACCAGGCGACCTATTATCTCGTGTCCGGCAAGCCGCCGGTGCGCATGGGCAACGCCCACGCCAGCGTCGTGCCCTACCAGACCTTCCCGACCACCGACGGCTGGATGTTGATCGCCTGCGGCAATGACGGGCAGTTCGTGAAAATGATGCAGGTGCTGGGCGACCCGGATATGGCGCAGGACGAGCGATACAGGACCAACGCCGCCCGCGTGGTCAACCGCGAGACGCTGATCCCGCGCCTGTTCGAGCTGACCAGAAAGCTGTCGAAGGCCCAGCTTGCGGAAACATTCGAGGCGGTCGGCGTGCCGGCGGGGCCGATCAACACCCTGCACGAGGTGTTCAACGATCCGCAGGTGATCGCGCGCGAACTGCGGGTCGATCTGCCGCACCCCGACGCCAAGGGTGGCACAATTCCCGGCGTGCGGACGCCGATCACCATCAACGGCCGCCGCGCCGCCGCCGACCGCGCGCCGCCCAAGGTCGGCGAGCATACGGAAGAAGTGCTGCGTGAGATTGGGGAGGCGTAAATGGCTCGTATTTCATACATCGAAGAAAAGGACCATCCGGAGCTTGCCGCCGACATCGCCAAGATCAAGGGCGCGCGCGGCGGACTGATCAACATCTACAAGCTGCTGCTGCATTCGCCGACGGTGTGCATGACCTGGTTCGAGCACATCGGCGCGATCCGCTGGAAAACGAAGCTCACGCCGCGCCTGCGCGAAATCGCCATCGTCCGTATCGCCAGCGTCGCACGCTACGCCTATGCCTTGCAGCAACATGTGCCAGCCATCGCCGTGCCAGACGGCGTGAGCCTCGAGGAATGCGAGGCGCTGAAGGATTGGCGCGACTCGAAATTTTTCAACGAGGCGGAACGCGCGGCGCTGGCCTATGTGGACGCGATGATCGCGGGGCCCGAGGTGCCGGACGCCGTGTTCGACGCGGTGCGCAAGCACCACAACGAACGTGAGGTGGTCGAACTGACCGTGCTGGTCGGCACCTATCTCATGCACAACCGTGTGTTCACGGCGCTGCGGGTCGATCTCGAGCCGAAGAAGAACTGAAGGCCCGGACGGTGCCTAATCTTCCCGTCATCGTGGTCGAGGACGATCCGTTCACGCGGCTCATTCCGCTCGTGCTCGATCCGAACGCGAGCGAGGAGCGCCACGCCGCCTTCGCCGATTTCATGTCGACCGACGAGCCCGATTTCGCCGGCTGGTGCGCGCGGGTGCGGGCGGGCTCGCCAGGGCTTTATCCCGCCGAGGTGCGGATGGTGACGTCCGAGGCGGAGATGCGGGCGAGCCTCAAGGATTGCATCGCGCTGGTGGTCGAATCGTTCCGGGTCGGGCCGGACGATCTTGCCGCCGCCAGCCGACTCAAAGTTCTGCAGAAATTCGGCACCGGCCTGCGCAACATCGACACCGCCGCCTGCGCCGCAAGGGGAATCAAGCTTCTCACCTTGCGCCGGCGCGCCAACATCTCCTGCGCCGAGCACGCCTTCGGGCTGATGCTGATGCTGGCGCGCAAGCTCGATGCGCTCGACGGGCTGGTGACGATCAAGCGCATCGAGGCGGCCCAGGGCGCCTACCGGCTCTACGACCGGAGGCACACGCCGGGCGGCAATTTTTCGCGCGTCGGCGGCACCCGCGCGCTCAACGGTGCGACCATCGGCATCATTGGCATGGGCGAGATCGGGCGGGAGATTGCGATCCGGGCCGGGGCCTTCGACATGCGCGTCCTCTACCATCAGCGCACGCGCATCCCGGACAGCGAGGAACGAGAATTGAAAGCGCGCCATGTCCCTCTCCCCGCGCTTCTCGCCGAGAGCGACTGGATCGTGCCGCAACTGCCGACGCTGCCGTCGACCCGCGACCTCCTGGGCCGCGCCGAGCTTGCACAGGTCAAGCCTGGCGCCTGCATCGTCAACGTGGCGAACGCCGCGATCGTCAACCGCGACGCCTTGATCGAGGCCTTGCGCAAGGGCGTGCTCGGCGGCGTGGCGCTCGACGTCCACTATCAGGAACCCGTCCCCGACGACGACGAGCTCCTGACGTTCGACAATGTCATTCTGACGCCGCGCATGGCAGGATCGCCGCGCTTCAACGGCCTCAGGGATTTCGAACAACTCATCACGGTCCTCGCCCGGGAGCTTGCCGCATGACCCGCATCGCATTGACGCTTTTGGCGCTGGTCGCGACCGCCGCGCCGTCGCTGGCGCAATCGGACACAGCCTATCCCGACCGGCCGGTCCGGCTGATCGTGCCGTTTCCGGCCGGCTCCGCCACCGACATCGTCAGCCGCCTCATGGCGCAGAAATTCTCGACCCGGTTCGGCCAGCAGTTCGTGGTGGAGAACCGTCCCGGCGCGAGCGGCAACCTCGGCGTCGATATCGTCGCCAAGTCCACGCCGGACGGCTACACCATCGGCCTGATCACCGCGAGCACGCATGGCGTAACGCCAGCGCTCGGAACGAAGCTCCCCTACGATTCGATCAAGGATTTCACGCCGATCTCGATGATCGGGGCCGCGCCCTATGTGCTGGTGCTCTATCCCGGCATCCCGGCGAAGAGCGTGGCCGAGCTGGTGGCGCTCGCCAAGACCAAGCCCGGCCAGTTGAACTACGGCTCCGCGGGGCTTGCGAGCCTCGCGCATCTCGCCGCCGCCCTGTTCGCCAACGATATGGGCGTCGAGCTGACGCACGTTCCCTACAAGAGCTCGGCGCAGTCCGCGATCGACATCATCACCGGCCGCCTCGACATGCAGTTCGCGACCGTCGGCCCGACGCTTGAGAACATCCGCGACGGCAAGCTTCGCGCCTTGGCGACGACGGGAGCCCGGCGCGTTTCGTCCTTGCCGGACGTGCCGACCATGATGGAGGCCGGCGTCAAGGACTACGACGTGGCGCTCTGGATCGCCTATGTCACGCCGGCCGGCACGCCGGATCCGATCGTCGCCAAGCTCAACCGGGCGATGAACGAGATATTGAAAGAACCGGACCTGGTTGCGAACCTGCGGAAGCAGGGCTTCGAACCTGACCCCGGCCCGCCGCAGGCCCTGACCGCGCGCATCGGCGCCGAAACCGCGAAATGGCGCGCGCTGGTGGCGAAGACCGGCATCAAGCCGGAGTGACGACGCTCTCACCTTCCCACGTCATGCCCGGCCACCCGGGTCCGGCCTTCGGCCGGCCCGAGCGCAGGCTTGTGCCGGGCATCCACGTCTTTAATAAGTAAGGCGTGGATGGCCGGAACAAGTCCGGCCAAGACGACGCTGCGAAAGGCCCCGCCATGCCCACCGGCACGATCGACTCCGCCATCTTCAAGAACATCTTCGGCACCGAGGCCATGCGGCAGGTGTGGTCCGACGGCAATCGCATCCAGAAATATCTCGACTTCGAGGCGGGGCTGGCGCGGGCGCAGGCGAGGCTCAAGATCATTCCGCAGGAGGCCTGCGACGAGATCCTCAAGCACGTCACGTTCGACCAATACGACATCGAGAAGCTCAGGACCGAAACCGAGCGGATCGGCTATCCGGTGCTGCCGGTGGTGGCGCAGCTCGTCAAGCTCTGCAAGGGCGGATTGGGGGAATGGTGTCATTGGGGCGCCACCACCCAGGACATCACCGACACCGCCACCATCATGCAGATCCGCGAGGGGCTGGCGATCGTCGAGAAGGACATCGCCGACATCTCCGACGCGCTCGCGACGCTGGCCAAAAAATACCGCGATACGCCGATGGCCGGCCGCAGCAATCTCCAGCAGGCGGTGCCGATCACCTTTGGCTACAAGATCGCGACCTACCTCGCCGCCTTCGAGCGGCATAAGCAGCGGCTGAAACAGCTCAAGGAGCGCACCTTCGTGTTCGAGTTCGGCGGCGCGGCCGGCACGCTGTCGTCGCTCGGCAAGGACGGGTTGCGCACCCAGGTCGAACTCGCCAAGGAGCTCGACCTCGCCCAGCCCGAGATCGCCTGGCACACGGTGCATGACCGGATCGCCGAGGTCGGCTGCTTCCTCGGCCTCGTCACCGGCATCTGCGGCAAGATCGCCTTCGACGTGAAGCTGATGATGCAGACCGAGGTCGAGGAGGTGTTCGAGCCGTTCCACGAGGGCCGCGGCTCGTCATCGACCATGCCGCAGAAACGCAACCCGATTTCCTGCGTCTATATCACGGCGCAATCGGCCGTGGTCCGCACCCAGGCCACGGCGCTGCTCAACGCCATGGAGCAGGACCACGAGCGCGCCACCGGCCAGTGGGAGATCGAATGGATCGTGCTGCCGGAGATTTTCGTGCTCACCGCCGGCTGCCTCGCCCAGACCAAGTTCCTGATGTCGGGCCTGCAGGTGGACGAGAAGCGGATGCGCGCGAATCTCGACATCACCAAGGGGCTGATCGTCTCGGAAGCCGTGATGATGGGGCTCGGACCCCACCTCGGCCGGCAATACGCGCACGACCTCGTCTATGACGTGTGCCGGCAGGTGGTGGCGACCGGCCGGCCGCTCGTCGACCTCCTGGCCGAGAACAAGGAGATCGCCAAGCACATGAGCAAGGCCGAGCTGGTCAAGTTGTGCGACCCGGCCAACTATCTCGGCCAGGCCGGCGAGATGGTGGACCGTGTTCTCGCACTGCGGCAGGGCGGATAGGCGCCGAAGTTTCTGTCATTCCGGGGCGCGCCCAACGGGTCCGCGCGAAGCGCGGCCCGATGACAGGCTCCGGCGCGAACCCGGAATCCATAACCCCTGTATCCCAATATCAGCACAGGGAGTATGGATTCCGGATCGCCGCTTCGCGGCGTCCGGAATGACAACCGAGAGTTCGTAACCCAGCCAGTCGTGCCTACAGCTAAGTGCCATGCGCCGGACGCTGCCCCCGGCGTTTGACCTCAAGCGCCGTATGCGCTTTTCTCTCGTTCCAAAGTAGGGTCCCGCGTATCCCATGAATGTATCGGGCGAATTCACGGTCAACGCGCCGCGCGACGTGGTGTTTCGGACGCTGCGGGACCCGAGCTCTTTCGTCCGCTTCGTCGATGGCGTGAGCGACCTGAAGGAAATCGACCCGACCCATTACGAGGCGGTGTTCGAGACCAAGGTCGCCTACCTCAAGTTCAAGTTCGCCGTGACCGTCGAGGTCACGCGCATGGACGAGCCGGGCGTCATCGAGGCCAAGATCGAGGGCACCCCGCTCGGCGTCGTCGGCCGGCTCACCGCCAAATCGATCACCACCCTTGAGCAGGCCGGCAACGAGACCAAGGTCACCTATTCCGTCGAATCGACGCTGGCCGGCAAGCTCGGCAGCATCGGCCAGCCGGTGCTGCGCTCCAAGGCCAAGGACATGGAAAAGATTTTCGCCCAACGGCTGCGCGCGGCTTTCGCGCCAGCCACGCCGGAGGCCCGATGATTCCCTTCGATCTCGCCGAACCCACCTCACTCGCGGCGGCCGTCAAGCTGCTCGATCCCGACGACGCCACGATCCGTCCGATCGCCGGCGGCACCGCGCTGATGCTGATGATGAAGGCCGGCGTGTTCCGGCCGGAGAAGCTCATCAGCCTGCGCAAGATCGAGAGCAAGTATTCGGGCGTCAGTGTCGGCGCCGACGGCCTTCGCATCGGCGCGATGACGACGCTGTCGGCGCTCGAGCGCTCCGCGGATGTGCGAAAGAACGCACCGGTCATCACCCGCACCCTGCTGACGCTGTCGAACATCCGCGTGCGCAATGTCGCGACCGTCGGCGGCGCGCTCGCCCACGGCGACCCGCACATGGACCTGCCGCCGGTTCTGATGGCGCTCGGCGCGACGCTGACGGTGATCGGCCCCAAGGGCGAGCGCAAGCTCGCAGTCGAGGACCTGTTCGCCGGCTACTACGAGACCGTGCTGGAGAAGAACGAACTGATCGCCGAGGTTCATGTCCCGGCGCAGGGCACGAAGAAGGCGTCCTACTTCAAGGTCACCACCGGCTCGGCCGACGACTGGCCGGCGCTCGGCGTCGCCGCGGTGATCGAGGGCGACGGCAAGGCGATCAAGTCCGCCCGCATCGTCGCCAGCGCCGCAACCGACAAGGCGACACGGCTGAAATCGGCGGAAGCCGTGCTCAACGGCAAGACCGTCGACGATAAGTTGCTCCGGGAGGCCGGCGAAGCCGCGCTGCAGGACTGCGAGTTCATCGCCGACGTGCGCGGCTCGGTGCCCTACAAGCGTGAATTGATGAAGGTCTATGTCAGGCGCGCGATTCGCGAAGCCCTGGGTGGAGGAACGCACTGATGGTCACGACCCTCAATCCCGGCAGCGCCAAGGTCGGTTCTCAGGTCGGCCGCTCGGTGCCGCGCCTCGAAGGCCGCGACAAGGTCACCGGCCGCGCCGAATACACCCACACCATGCAGGTTCCGGGCATGGTGCATGCCAAGCTGTTCCGCAGCACCGTCGCGCACGGCAAGATCAAATCGATCGACACCAGCGCGGCGAAAAAGCTGCCGGGTGTGCTCCATGTCGTCACGGTCGACGACGTGATGAAGGTGCTGGCCAGTCCCTATTACGGACCGGCGTTCCACGACCAGCCGATCCTGGCGCACGAGAAGGTCCGCTTCGTCGGCGAGCCAGTGGCCGCCGTGATCGCCACCGACCCGCACATCGCCGACCAGGCGGTGCAGCTCATCACCGCCGAATACGAGGAATTGCCCGCGGTCTATGACGAAGTCGATGCGCTCACCTCCAAGGTCTATGTGCACGACGTGCTCAAGCCGGCCGGCACCTTCGCCGATCTCAAGCATCTCAAGAACGCCAAGGACACCAACCTCGCGCTCGACTATCGGCTGCGCCGCGGCGACTTCGACAAGGTCTACGCCGCCGCCGAGCACAAGTTCGAGCACGAGTTCAAGACCCAGAAGGTGCTGCACCTGTCGTTCGAGCCGTTCGCCTGCATCGCCGACTACAAGGACACCCATGTCACCTTGTACGACTCGTCGCAGGGCCCCTCGTTCGTCCGCACCGAGATCGCCCGCCTGCTCGGCTGGCCGGAAAACAAGGTGCGGATCAAGGTGCCCTATCTCGGCTCGGGCTACGGCTCCAAGCTCTACATCAAGCTCGAAGCGCTGGCGCTCGCGCTTTCCATGATCGCGCGCAAGCCCGTGAAGGTCGCCTACACCTTCGAGGAGATGTTCTACCAGATCACGCGCCACCCCTCGACGTTCCGCATCAAGAGCGGCGTCGACAAGGACGGCAGGATCGTCGCCCGCAAGTGCGAGGTGTACTGGAACGGCGGCGCCTATGCCGACATCGGCCCGCGCGTCACGCAGAAGTCCGGCCTCACCGCGGCGGGTCCCTACGACATCGACAACGTCTGGATCGATTCCT
Organism: Rhodoplanes serenus; assembly: GCA_945861855.1. Lineage (GTDB taxonomy): Bacteria > Pseudomonadota > Alphaproteobacteria > Rhizobiales > Xanthobacteraceae > Z2-YC6860. The sequence goes on along the minus strand of CAMAWG010000006.1, from coordinate 14,293 downwards.
ACGCGCTCTACACCAACGTCACACCGGCCGGCGCGTTGCGCGGCTTCGGCGTCCCGCAACTCGTGTGGGCCTACGAGGGCCACACCGACATGATGGCGCGCGCGCTGAAGATGGATCCGGTCGAGTTCCGCCGCAAGAACATCGCCCGCGAAGGACGCCCGCACGCGACCGGACAGATGCTCAAGGACTCGCCGGTCGAGCCGGTGATGGACAAGGTGCTGGAGCGGATGAACTGGTCGCAGCCGTTCGACAAGGGCAGCGGCACGGTCAAGCGCGGCCGCGGCTTTGCCATCGCCAACAAGGCGGTAATCTCGCCGACCACGTCGGTCGCGATCGTCAACGTCTCCGCCGACGGCTCCGCGACGCTCTACTGCGGCACCGTCGACATGGGCCAGGGCTCCGACACCGCGATGGCGCAGATGGTCGGCGAGGTTCTCAACATCCCCGCAGAGTCCGTCCGGGTGACGCCGCGCGACACCGACGTCACGCCCTACGACATGGGCACGCTCGGCTCGCGATCGCTGTTCCACATGGGCCACGCGGTGAAACGCGCGGCGGAGGACGCCCGCGACAAGCTCAAAGCGCTGGCCAAGGAGGTCGGCGAGCCGGAGGGCTCCAACATCCCGATCGCCGAGCTGTTTCAGAAGCGCTACGGCATGCAGGCCGGCAACGTCATCGGCAGCGGCATCTACAAACCGGATTACACGCCGCCCGCCCCCGGCACGGGCCAGAGCCCGAACGTCACGCCGTTCTGGATGGTCGCCGGCGCCGGCGCCGAGGTCGAGGTCGACACCGAGACCGGGCACGTGAAGATCACCAAGCTCATCAACGTGGTGGACTGCGGCAAGGCGATCAACCCGAAGAGCGTCGAGACGCAAATTTCCGGCGCCGCGCTGATGCATCTCGGCTTCACCATGTTCGAGAAGATGCACATCGACGGCGGCCAAGTCACCAACGCCTCGCTCGCCGACTACAAGATCCCGGGCTTCCACGACGTTCCGACCGTCATGGAAAATATCTACGTCGAACACGACCAGTCCAACGGGCCGTTCGGCGCCAAGGGCGTCGGCGAGGTCGCGACGTTCTGCGTGGGGCCTGCGATCGCCAACGCCATCGACGACGCGGTCGGTGTCCGGCTGATGGAGATGCCGCTCAATGCCGAGGCGGTGTATCGCGCCCTGCGAATCAAACAAGGCAAGCCGCTGGAGGACGAGTGACATGACCGCGGCACGAACCATTACCTTCAAACTCAACGGCGCGCCGGTCACCGCCGACGTCAAGCCGCATCACAACCTGGTGGAACTCCTGCAGACCCACTTCGGCCTCACCGGGGCGCGCGAAAGCTGCGGCCAGGGCCTGTGCGGCTGCTGCACCGTCGTGGTGAACGGCAAGGCCGTGTCCGGCTGCCTCTATCTCGCGCTGTTCGTCGACGGCGCCGAGGTGACGACCGTCGAGAGCCTCGACACCCGCGACAAGCTCAGCCCCGTGCAGGAGGCCTTCGTCGAGGCCAGCGCCTTCCAGTGCGGCTACTGCACGCCGGGTTTCATCATGATGGTGACGCAACTGCTCGACGAAAACCCCGATCCGTCGGACGACCAGATCAGGCACTATCTCACCGGCAACCTCTGCCGCTGCGCCACCTATCCCGAGGTGATGGATGCGGTGAAGCTCGCGGCGAAGAAGCGGAAGGCCGGCGCGACCGCTTGATCGGGAGACCCCGGAGGGGTTAGGTGCAGACATGAGCGCCGAGCCCGTGCAGATCGAAACCGATGTGCTGGTGATCGGCTCCGGCGCGGCTGGCATGTACGCCGCGATCGAGGCCGCCCGCGCCGGCTGCCGCGTGATGCTGATCGATAGGAGCCTGATCGGCCGCGGCGGCGCGACCGTGATGGCGCAGATGACGGTCGCGGTCGCGCTCGGCGCCGAGGCGCCGGACCACTGGAGCCATCACTACCAGGACACGCTCACCGCCGGCCGCGGGCTCTGCAACGAACCGCTGTCGCGGCTTCTTTGCGAAGAAGGCCCGGCCTGCATCACGGAAATGGACTCCTGGGGTGTCGGCTGGGCGCGCAAGGACGGCAAGATCACCTCGACCTTCGCGCCGGGCCATGACCGGCCGCGCTGCGTCTATGTGGATTTCCTCAACACCGGACCCGCGGTGTCGAAGACGCTGCGCAGCGTCGTCCACAAGACGCCGGGTATCGCCCGCACGGGCGATCTCTGCGTGGTCGATCTGCTCAAGGTCGATGGCGAGGTCGCGGGCGCGGTCGCCTGGCATGTCGGCTCGGGCGCACCGGTCACGATCTCCGCCAAGGCCACCGTCGTCGCCACCGGCGGGCTGACGCGGCTCTACCGCCGCAACAGCGCCTCGGCCAACATGGGCGGCGACGGCTATGCGCTGTGCCTGCGCGCGGGCGCCCCGCTGATCGACATGGAGTTCGTGCAGTTCTTCCCGATCGGGCATCTGGCGCCGCGGCTGATCGGCATGGACCCGATCATGTGGGACCCGTTCCGCTACAAGCTCGGCGGCCGGCTGCTCAACCGCGACATGGAGGACTTCACCGACCGCTACGGCGTGCCGGAGGACGGCAAATACGTCATCACCCGCGACGTCGGCACCTATGCCATCCTGAAGGAGGTCGAGAGTGGCCGCGGCTCACCGCACGGCGGCGCGTATCTCAGCTTCCAGCACGTGCCGGCGGAAAAGCTCCGCGAGGCCTTCGGGCCGGTGATCGACCGTCTCGCGGCGAACGGCATTGATCTCACCCGGATGCCGGTCGAAGTAGCACCCATCGCGCATTATCACATGGGCGGCGTCGCCGCCGATGTGCGGATGCGGACCGAGGTGCCGGGGCTGCTGGTCGCGGGCGAGGCGGTTGGCGGGGCGAACGGCGCGAACAGACTTTCCGGCAACGCCATCACCGAGGCGCTGGTGTTCGGACGCGAGGCCGGGCGGACCGCCGCGGCGCGCGTGAAAACGATGAAAGCTGTGCCGCCCCCCGACAAGGCTGCGCGCGCGACCGTCGATCTGATCCGCAGCGATCCGCCCAAAGACATGCCCAACACCGCCGCGATGCTGACGCGCCTGCAGGCCACCATGTCCGACGACGTGGGGCCGCTGCGCACGGCGGCCAGGCTCAACCGCGCGCTGGCGACGATCGGCGAACTCGCCACGGCGGTCGGCGACCGCCCGTTCGGCGACAACGGCTCCTTCGACATGCAGCGGCTGGACTGGTTCGATCTTCGCAACATGCTCACCGTCGCCCGCGCCGTGACGCAGGCCGCGTTGCTGCGGACCGAGAGTCGCGGCGCCCATCAGCGCGAGGATTTCCCCGAGATGCTGCCGCAATGGCGCGCCAACCAGGCGATCCGGCTGCATGGCCAAGACCTCGACATCGCGACTGCGCCCGCTTCCGCCGTGGAGGTGGCCGCGCAATGAGCGACATGATGTTTGGACGTGATCGGTGCCGCAGCCATCCCTCCCCCGAAGGGGGAGGGTGGCGCCGCGTCAGCGGCGCCGGGTGGGGCAATGACGCAAGCAATCGACCCCACCCGGCCTCGCTTTGCTCGGCCACCCTCCCCCTTCGGGGGAGGGATCAGAGGCGCCCCGCATGAGCGAGACCGCCACCCTGAAAATCTGGCGCGGCCAGACCAAGGCGCAGGGCCGCTGGGAAACCCATGCCGTGCCGTTCGAGCGCGGCCAGTCGGTGCTCGATGGGTTGCGCTGGATTCGCGTCAACACGGACCCCTCGCTGGCGATTCGCTTCTCGTGCATCAATGCCAACGCCTGCAAGGACTGCATGATGGAACTGGACGGCGAGACGGTCTATGCCTGCACCGCGCGGCTTGAGCCGCGCGAGATGCAGGTTGCGCCGTTGCCCAACAAGAAGCTGGTGCGCGACCTCGTCACCGAAATCGCGCCGCCCGCCGAACGCTTTGCCGTAAAGGAGAAATGATGACCACCGAACGCAAACCCGTCGCCTTCGGCGATATGCGCAACTGGATGAAGGCGCTGAAGTCGGCCGGCGAAATGCGCGAGATCGATTCCGAGGTCGACTGGAACGTCGAGCTCGGCACCGTCACGCGTATCGCGCAGGGCCCGGGCACCGGCCCGGCGATGCTGTTCGGCAACATCAAGGACTACAACAGGAACAACACCCGCTGCGGCTCGGTGTTCGTCGGCGGCCTCGGCAGCTATCGCCGCGTCGCCATGATGATGGGCCTGCCGCCGGACACCCATCCACGCGAGCTGGTCAAGATCGGCCGCACCATCACGGAAGGGCGCGTCCCGCCGCGCATCGTCAAGGAAGGCCCCTGCAAGGAGAACATCGTCACCGGCAAGGACGTGGACCTCTACGAGTTTCCCGTGCCGCAGTGGAACCGGGTCGATGGCGGCCGCTACCTGCTCACCTACGGCGGCGTCGTCACCAAGGACCCCGAGAGCGGCGTGATGAACGTCGGCATCTACCGCGGCATGGTGTCGGCCAAGGACCGAATCCCGATCCTGATGTGGCGGGCGCAGCACATCGGCCACCATGTCACCGCCTGGCAGAACGGCGGCTCATCGGAGATGCCCATTGCAGTCGCGATCGGCTGGGAGCCATCGCTGGGCTTCACCGGCGGCTCGCCGATCCCGAAGGGCGTCTGCGAGTACGATGTGATGGGCGCCATTCGCGGCGCGCCGGTCGACCTGGTCAAATGCGAGACGGTCGATCTTTACGTGCCAGCCACCTCCGAGATCGTGATCGAAGGCTATCTCCAGCTCGACCCCGCGAAGTGGGACGTGGAAGGGCCGTTCGCCGAGTTCACCGGCTACGTCGCCGGCGACAAGAGCCCGAAGCCGACCATCCGCGTCACCGCCATCACCCACCGCAACAATCCGATCCTGCGCGGCGCCATCGAAGGCTCGCTGCCGGGCTCGTTCTCCGAGAACGGCATCTGCTCGTCGATCATGCGGGCCTCGACCGCGTGGAACGTGCTCGACCGGGCCGGCGTGCCGGGCATCACCGACGTGTGGTGCCCGCCGGTGCAGACCGGCATCAACCTTTTGATCCGGATGAAGTCGTCCTACCGCAACCAGGCCAAGCAGGCGGCCAACGCGATCTGGGGCTCGTCGGCCGCGCATGTGCGCTACAAGCACATCACGGTGGTCGACGACGACATCGACATCCACGATTACGCAGCCGTCGACTGGGCCATCGCGCATCGCGTCAACGCGGGCGAGAACGACGTCATTATCATGCCAGACACGTTCGGCGCCGGGCTCGATCCCTCGACCCGCAAGCGCGACCGCAATCCGGCGCTGTTCGGCACCGGCAAGTGGAATCGGGTGCTGATCGACGCCACCATGAACCTCGACTACGACCCCGATCCCGAGCTCGGCGGCGCCCGCTTCCCGCCCAAGGTCTGGCCGGAGCAGAAGGACATCGACGCGGCGATGGCGCGCTGGGATGAACTCGGGCTGGAGAAGCCGAAGAGCGTCTGAACCGTCAGTCCGCTGCGCCGAGCGGCGGCAGGGCAAGCGCCGCATCGACCAGCGCGCCGGCGCGCTTCCAGTCGAAGTTCCGGTAGACGTTCTGCTTCACCAGGAACGACGCCCCGCCGTAGAACTTCTCGTATTGCTGGTGACGCGCGCCGAACTCCGAGCCGAGGAAGTCCCACAGAAGCCGCATCAGCGCGACCTTGCTCCGGGCGTCGGTCGAGGCTGAGCGCATGTAGCGCTCGACATCGGCCACGGTCTGCGGGCTTTCCAGGTCGGCGAGCGACGACGGCAGCGTGATGAACGCCCCGCCGGCGAGTTCGCGGACGATCTCCAGCATGCGGCCGTTGAGCTCCGACTGCATCGCCATGGCCGAATAGAGCGTCAGCGCAGACGGCCACAGCACACCGTCCTTGATCTGCGACACGGTCTCGTGCGCCAGCAGCATGCCCTCGTAGATCGAGGCCAGCGCGGCCAGTTCGCCCATCATGACCTGCACCGGCGGCGCCGCGACGTTGCCGGTCATCTCGTTCATGCGCTGAGCGAGGCCAGCCAGGAAGCGCAGCTTGACGACGTAGCGCACCTGCGCCTGATGGTTGCCGAGCGTGTGCGCCGTCGTCTTCCACCACTGGTCGCGGCTGACCTCGACGTTGCGATAGATGAAGACATGCTCCCAGGGCACGAACACCTTGTCGAACACGACATAGCTGTCGGACTCGTCGAACCGGCTCGACAGAGGATAGTCAAAGGCATTGTCCGCGCGGAGCGCAAACGGCCGGCGCGGATAAAGCTTGAGGCCGGGCGCATTGATCGGCACAGCGAGGCAGTTGGCGTAGTTCTCGTCGCCCGGCTGCAGGGGATGGATGCAGCTCAGGTGCAACCAATCGGACAGCACGCCGCCGGTTGCGAGTTGCTGGGCGCCCGAGATCACGATGCCGTCGCCGCGCTCCTCCACCACGCCGGCGTAAAGCGCCGGATCGCTCTGCTTGTGCGCCGGCTTGCTGCGGTCGATCTGCGGAGGCACGATCGCGTAGCTGACGTAGAGATGCTCGTCGCGCATCTTTTCGTAGAACGCCACGACGTTGTCGGCGAACCTCTGGCCGCCCTTGGCGAACACCTCCGGCACGCCGGCGTAGCCGCAGAAGAAGCCCGCGACATGGTCGGGCGTGCGGCCCATCAGGCCGAACGTCGCCTCCGCCCACTTTTCGGAGAACAACCGTCGCTGGCGCAGATCGGCGTGGGTCTTCGGGATCTGGAACGCGCGCAACACCGGCTGCCCGGTCTTGGGCGAGGTGAACGTCATCAGTTCGCGATTGTCCGGCGCGGCGGCGATGTCGTAGAGCCGCGCGACCGAGCGAGCGGCCTCGCGGAACGCCTTGTGCTTGCTGACGTCGGCAACACGTTCGCCGTCGAGGAACACCTGCCGCCCGTCGTTCAGCGAGGCCAGATATTCCGCACCCGTACGCAACGGCATGGCCTGTTTCTCCGCGTTGGGCGCGCTATGGGCTTTTGCGCCATTTAACTCCAGAATTTAGCTACATTATGTAGCTAAATTCTGGAGGTCAAGCGGGCGTTATGCTATAGGCGACCCCATGACCCCAGGGAAAAAGAGCACCGGTCGAAAGAGCGCCCCGGCGCGGCGCCGCGAATTCGTGGCGCCGGCGACCGTCACGCTTCCGCCGATGCTCCAGTCCGGCGGCGACGTTGCATTCCGCGAGACGCTCTACCTGATGGTGCTGGCGTTCGGCCGGCTGCATTCGTGCCGCGAAGCCTTCGGCCGGGCGCTGGCGCTCACCGCATCGCAGTTCATCGTGCTGATCGGGGCCGCCTACCGGCAGGGCAGCGAAGGCGTGTCGATCCGCGCGCTCGCGGGCCACACCCAGCTAGCCTCGACGCATGTGACGACGGAGGTGGGACGCCTGATCGCCAAGGGTCTTTTGACGAAGCAGCCCAGCATGCGCGACCGCCGCAGCGTGCTGGTCCGGCTCTCGCGCAAAGGCGAGGCCGCGATCCGCGCGGTCAACCCGCTGCTGCGGCGCGTCAACGACCGCCTGTTTCAGAACGTGTCGCGCGAGGAATTCGCGGTGGTGTCGCGTTTTCTCGAAAAGTTCGCGCGCAACAGCGAGGACGCGCTCGAGGAAATCCGGCACTCCGACCGTAAACGCATGAGATCGTTGCGCGCAGGGCAGGATTGAATTCGCGCTTTGTCCTTGCCACCCGCCACATCGTCCATCAACCTCGGCCGCGAAGGATGCGCCTGCGATGTCCGAATTGGAGCGATGGGAAGCGCGATTTTCGGCCCCCGGATATCATTTCGGAACCGAGCCGAATGCATTCCTCGAGAGCAAGGCTCATCTGCTGAAGCCCGGCCGGAAAGCCCTCTCGATCGCCGATGGCGAGGGCCGCAACGGCGTCTTCCTCGCCGAGCAGGGTCTCGACGTGCTTGCCCTGGACTTCTCGCCGACGGCGCTGGCGAAAGCGCGCGCGCTGGCGAAAGAGCGAAACGTGACGATCCGCACCGAACAGGCCGATCTGGAAACATGGAATTGGCCGGCCGAGGCATTCGACGTCGTTGTGGCCATCTTTTTCCAATTCTGCGCGCCGTCGGCGCGTCAGAAGATTTTCGCCGGCATCAAGCGCACGCTCAAGCCCGGCGGGCTGCTGCTGCTCGAAGGCTATGGGCTGGGGCAGCTCCAATACAAATCAGGCGGCCCCTCCGAGCCCGACCGGCTTTACACCCGCGCGCTGCTGGAACAGGCTTTCGCCGATTTTTCTTCGGTCGAGATTACGGAGTACGATAGCGAGCTCCAGGAGGGCAGCCGGCATTCCGGCATGGCCGCGCTTATCGATCTTGTGGGACGCAAGTAAGTCATTCGGAAGAGGTCACACCATGATCAAAGTGCTGCGGATCGGCCACGCCACCTTCGAGACCCCCGATCTCGCCAAGGCGATCGATCATTACACCCAGGTGATCGGCCTCTCCCTCGCGGGCCGCGAGGACAAGCGCGCGTTTCTCGCTACCAAGATGGGTCAGCTCGTCATCGAACTGCAGGCGGGCACGCAGGCGCGATGCAGCAAGCTGTCGTTCGAGGTCGCGCCGAATGCCGATTTCGGCGACCTGCAGCGCGAACTGCAGAAGCATGGCGTGGCGGCGGAGGAGCGCAACGATTCGATTCCCGGCCTGCCCAGGGTGCTGTCGTTCCAGGACCCCAAGGGCACCACTATCGAGCTGTTCCGCGAATGGAGCACGATCGGCAACCACGAGCAGGTGGTCGGGGTGGGCGCGCTCAAGCTCGGCCACGTCGCCTTCGTCACGCAGGAGCCGAAGGTCATGGCTAGGTTCTACGGCGAGGTGCTGGGCTTCCGCGTCTCCGACTGGATCGGCGACTTCTTCGTCTTCATGCGCTGCAACGCCGACCACCATGCGGTGAATTTCATCACCGGCAAGAACGTCAAGATGCACCACATCGCCTTCGAGCTGCGGGACTTCTCGCACCTGCAGACCGCCTGCGATCTGTTCGGCGAGCGGAAGATCCCGATCATCTGGGGCCCGGTGCGGCTCGGCCCCGGCCACAACGTCGCCGCCTTCCACCGCGACCACGACGACTGGGTGGTCGAGTTCTACGCCGAGCTCGACCAGATGAAGGACGAGGCGCTCGGCTATTTCGACCCGCGGCCCTGGCACCACGACCGCCCGCAGCGGCCGAAGGTCTGGGACCACAAGCAGGTCGCCTACATGTGGGGGCCGCCGCCGACGCCCGACTTCATGCGCGGGCGGGATTGACCCAGATCGCGGACCCTCGGTCACGGTTTGGGCTTCCGGGAACGTCCGGATCGTGTTAATTTCTTACCAATATAATATCGATCAATCAAAGGTAAGAAAATGTCCGAAACCGCCACCCTCTCGGCAAAGTTTCAGATCTCGATCCCCAAGGCCGTCCGCACCGCTCGCCGGTGGAAGGCGGGCCAGGAATTCGCCTTCATCCCCAAGGGAACGGGCGTGCTGCTGGTCCCCGTCCCCGAACTGGCGGAACTCGCCGGAATAGCGAAAGGCGCAAGAGCGAAGAACTACCGCGATCGCAAAGACCGTTTCTGATGCGCCTCGTCGACACCTCCGCCTGGATCGAGTGGCTGATCGCCTCGCCGACCGGCAAGGTCATCGCGTCAACAATAGCCGCGCGCACGGACGTGCTGGTGCCGACCATCGTGCAACTCGAACTGGCGAAATGGCTCGCCCGCGAAGCCGGTGAGGACAAGGCCGATCAAGTTGTCGCTTTCACGCAAATGTGCCTGGTCGCACCGCTCGATACCAAGATCGCGCTCTCGGCTGCCGAGCTTTGCGGCAAGCACAAGCTCGCGACCGCGGACGCAATTGTCTACGCCACCGCATTGGAGCACGGTGCCGACCTTTTGACCTGCGACGCGCATTTCGATGGATTGCCGGGCGTCACCTTCGTTGCCAAGATCAACGCTTGAGATTGCGCTTTCGCCAATCCGCCCCTCGATCCCCGCTTACAATTTCTCCTGAAGGAACCGCATCAGCCGCGGCGCGAGAAAACCCGAAAAGCTGTTCGGCTCGTCGATCGGGTCGCTGCCCCAGTAGTGCGGCGCGCCCTGCAGGATGGTGGTGCGCACGAAGAACCCCGCCTGCTTCAGCGCCAGCACGAACGCATCGGTGTGGGCGCGGCGATCGACCAGATCGTCCTCGGTGCCGACGCTGAGATGCATCGCGATCTTGTTGTTGGCGCTGACCGCATAGCTGATCGGCGAGGCGTCGAAATAGACTTGCCGGTTGTCCGCCAGCGACGCGCCGGTGAACAGCTCGATGTTGTTCTGCTTCGGGCTCTGGATGTTGTACTTGCCCCACATCTCGGCGACATCATAGACGCCATAGACGCCGGCGAACACCTTGACGTCCGTGCCGACCTTGGCGTGAGCATCCTGCGGATAGCCGCCCTCGAATTTTTTCCCCGCGAGCGCCGCCAGCGCGCCGAGATTGCCCCCGGCGGAATGGCCGAACACGCCGATGCGATCGGGCGCCAGGTTCAAATCCTTGGCGTTGCCGCGCACGTATTGAACGGCCGCCAGCACGTCCTGCACCGCATGCGGAAACGTCTTCTGCCCGGGTTTGGCGAGCCGGTAGCTGATGGCGAACAGCGCCACGCCATGCGACGCGAGATACCTGCCCCAATGCGCGAACTGGCCGCGCACGCCCTGCACCCAGCCGCCGCCATGCACGCCGACCAGCACTGGAAACGGCCCGGCGCCCTTCGGCAGATAGAGGTCGCCCGCGAGCGCAACGCTGTCATGCGTCGCATAGGTCACGCCCGGCCGCGTTTCGAATTCGCTGAGCTTTTCGGCCGTATTCATTGCCATGTTCCTTTCCGTCGAACGCATGTTCCGGCATGATCTTGAAACACCCGCCTGCCTCGTGCAATGGAAAGCGGGGCAGGAAACGTAAAGGGGTTCGCGCATGCCGGACACGATCACGTCGATGGTCGTGAATGGCGTGACCATCGAGGCCATCGACAAGGGCCGGGAGAACGCCAACGCCCGCCCGATCCTGTTCCTGCACCCCGGCATCGGCATCGACGCGGTCGCTCCCGTGCTGGCCCTGCTTGCCAAGGGCGGTCGCGTCATCGCGCCGTCGCATCCGGGCTTCGGCACCTCGCAGATTCCAAAGGGCATGACCACGGTCGACGACGTGGCGTATTTCTATCTCGATCTGCTCGACCAGCTCGATCTGCGCGACGTGCTGGTCGTCGGCGTCGGCCTCGGCGGCTGGATCGCGGCCGAGATCGCCACGAAGAATTCCGCGCGGCTGTCGCGCCTCGTCATGGCCAACGCCGTCGGCGTCAAGATCGGCGACCGCGAGACCCGCGACATCGTCGACATCTGGGCGCTGATGCCGGAGGAGTTCGATCGGCTCGCCTGGTTCGACCCGAAGGTGGGCGCGCACGACTACAAGAGCCTGCCGGAGGCGGAGTCGCTCTCCGCCGCGCGCAACCGCGAGGCCACGGCGCGGCTCTGCTGGTCGCCCTACATGCACAACCCCAAGCTTAAGGGCCGGCTGCATCGCATCAAGCTGCCGACGCTGTTCCTGTGGGGCATGGCCGACCGCATCCTGAGCGAGCAATACGGACGCGCCTATTGCGGACTGATCGCCGGCGCGAAGTTCGAGCCGATCGAGAAGGCCGGCCACTTCCCCCATATCGAGCAGCCGGAGGAATTCGCCCGCCGGGTGCTGGCCTTCGCCGACGCTCCGGCGGCCCAAGCCGCCCCGCGCGCGCGCCGAGCCTGAGGAGACGACAGCCATGCAGGTCTACTACTTCACCGAGCAGCCCTATTACCCGGCGTGGAACAGCCACTCGGGCTCGCTGCGCGTGAATCTGCCCAACAGCGTGGCCGATCCCAAGACCGCCGGCGACCTGTTCCACCGCTACTACGACGAGTGGAAGATCGCCGACGAGCTCGGCTACAACATCATGGTCAACGAGCACCACCAGACCGCGACCTGCATGTCGTCGACCGTGATCGTCGGCCTCTCGGTGCTGGCGCGCGAGACCAAGAAGGCGCGCATCCTCGTTCTCGGCTATCCGATCGGCCACCGCCCCGACCCGCTGCGCTGCGCCGAGGAGCTCGCCACCATCGACGTGATCTCGCGCGGCCGGCTCGACATGGGCTTCATCAAGGGCGTGCCCTACGAATTCCCGGCGTCGAACCAGAACCCGGTCGCGGTGATGGACCGCTTCTGGGAGGCGCACGACTTCATCCTCAAGGCGATGACCAGCCACGACGCGCCGTTCAACTGGGAGGGCGAGTTCTTCCACTATCGGCAGGTCAACGTCTGGCCGCGCCCGGTGCAGCAGCCGCATCCGCCGGTCTGGACCACCACCGGCAACAAGTCGCAGGCGCGGCTCCTGGGCGAGAAGGGCTATGTGATGGCGACGCTCGGCTCGGGCTATGCCACGCGCCCGCTCTATGACGCCTACCGCGCGGGCTATCTGGCGAAATGGAAGCGGCCCGCGCCGGCCGATCGTGTCGCCTATCTCGGCCTCGTCGCCGTCGCCGAGGACGAAACCGAAGCGCGCCGCCGCGGCGAACTGGTCGCCGGATACCTGCGCTCATCGGCGATCGTGCATGTACCGTTCCGCAACCCGCCGGGCTTCCTCACCGTCGACGACAACGCGCGGATGCTTCGCGGCCAGAGCGCGCCGCGCAGCTTCACCAAGGACGGCCGCGCCGTGAACATGCATCACGGCAGTGTGCAGGATCTGATCGACGCCGGCATTCTCTTCTGCGGCACGCCCGACCAGGTGACCCGGCAGATCCTGGACTTCACCGAATATTGCGGCGGCATGGGCAATCTTCTGATGATGGGCCACGCCGGCTTCCTGTCGCACGAGGACACGGTGAGCAACCTCACGATGTTCTCGCAGGACGTGATGCCGCGGCTGAAGGCGTACAAGCAGCCGGTGCCGGAAGCGACCGCCGCATAACGGTGAAGTGATCAAGCCGCCTTGCGTTGCGCCGCACGCTTTGCGGTCTTGCGCTTTTGTAAAGGCTTACGCTTGGCCGTTCTTCGCCTGCGAGGCTCGGAGACCAGCGGCACGGCTTCGATCACTCTCGCCGACGCGCCGGACAATCCGCGCACCCGCGCCGACTTGATGAACGCACCGGCCAGCACGCCAAGCTCGAAGGCGAGGCCCGCGCTGAGCCGCGGATACAGCCGCACGACATTCGCCAGGGCGGTTACGAAAGCGTTGGATCGCGGGGCCATGCGGATTCCTTCTTGAAGCCGCATGGCAACGCACCGGAACCGGCCTGGGTTCCGGAGCCCGTTCCTGCACCGCTTCGTCGCGGTACGTCCGGCTATCGGCATCGGCTTGCATTCGGGCCGGCAAGCCGGTGGCACAGTTTGCGACGGCGCTATTTCTTTCGCGCGGCTTGCCCACACTGGCCGGGCGGCATGTGGTGGCCGCGCGCCCGCATCGCCTTGTCGTATTCGCGGCAGAAGTTGGGTTGTGCTTTTCGGTGAACCAGCCGCGTCATGGCCGGGGTTCCCGGGTAGGCGCCGCCCTGCTCTTTTTGAACCTTTTGAGCGCTGGCGGGCGACATCCCGGCAGCCGAAGCACCAATTACCAGTATCGCAACAGCCAGAGGTATGTTCATACCGGATGAACGCGCTGGCGGCGGGAAGGTTCAATCTAAAGATTGTCGCGCCGCTCCATGGCTATCGGCCCTTCTCCGAAAGCCCGCGCTCCGTGATGAACGCGCTCCAGCGGGCGACCTCGTCACGGTACATCCGCGCGCTCGCCGCGGCGCCGAGGCCGAGCGGCTCGAAGCCGGTGTTGCGGAATTTCGTCTGGAAGGCGGGTTCCTGCGCGATCGCGACGACCTCGCGCGCGATCCGCTCGCGGATCGCCTCGGGCAGGCCGGGCGGGCCGAACACGCAGAGCCACGCTGTCTGTTCGACGCCCGCTTCCGCCATGTCGCATGATTGTCGCGAGACGCGCCCTTGATGAGTCAACTACACTAATTGGAATATAGTCTCAAAAAATAAGGTAGAAATGATCTCTGGCGGTGCGCCGTTGTCGGACCCGCAAATATTCCGAAATGAATCAGATCATGGCTTGTCGCGGTCGTTACATTTCGCCAAAGGACTTAGAGTCCGTTTGAGAATGCATTTTAGTGAGCAATTCGCCTGAGCAGAAGGCTTCCCATGGCGACGTGGATCATGGCCTTTGAGACGTCGATACGCTGCTCGTAGTCGCGCACGAGACGTCGCCAGCGCGTCATCCATGCGAAGGTTCG
>CAMAWG010000005.1 GCA_945861855.1 Rhodoplanes serenus | reverse complement strand
CAGCAGCAGCAGCAGAAGCCGCGGCCCGAGCCCGCTCCGCAGAACACCCAGGAACGCCTGGCGTGCCTCAACAAGGACACGCCACCGGCGGCGCTGATTTCGGCATGCACGGTGGTGATCGAGGCCGGCCGCGACAAGCCGGCCGCGCTTGCGTCCATGCATTTCAATCGCGGCGAGGCCTATCGCGAGAAGGGCGAGCTCGACGCCGCGATCAAGGACCTCGGCGAGTCCATCAATCTCGACGGCAAGAACGCCAACGTCTATTTCAGCCGCGGCACGGCGCTGAAGTCGAAGGGTCAGGTCGACGCCGCCATCGCCGACTTCGACCAGGCGATCAAGCTCGATTCGCGCAATCCGGCGTTCTATTCAAGCCGCAGTCACGCGCTTTATGAAAAGCGCGACTACGAACGCGCGATCGGCGATCTGACCCAGGCGATCAAGCTCAACCCGCGCAGCACGCTCGCGATCTACAATCGCGCGATGGCGTATCGCGCCAAGGGCGAGCCCGAGCGTGCGGTGCCGGACTTCGACGCCGTGCTCAAGAGCACGCCCAACGACGCCTTCGCCTATCACAACCGCGGGCTCGCCTATCGCGACATGCGCGACTACGACCGCGCCATCCGCGATTTCGATTCCGCGATCAAGATCAATCCGAACCTGACCGCGGCGATGAACGACCGGGGCCTCGCCTACGTTTCCAAGGGCGAGACCGATCACGCGATCCGCGACTTCGACCAGGCGATCCTGATCAATCCCAAGGACTCGCTGGCGTTCAACAACCGGGGCCTTGCCTATCGCAACAAGGGCGAGACCGACGCGGCGATCAACAACTACGATCAGGCGATCCTGATCAGCCCGGATTTCGCGCTGGCCTATTACAACCGCGGCAACGCCAACTACGACAAGCGCGACTACGACCGCGCGATCCAGGACTATAACCACGCGCTCAAGATCAATCCGAACTATGCGCTGGCCTATTACGATCGCGGCGTCGTCTATTACGACCGCCACGATTACGAGAAGGCGGTGGCCGATCTCAGCAAGGCGATCGAGTTGGATGCCCGGGATTCGCTCGCCTATTACAACCGCGGCCTGACCTATCGCGCCATGGGCGAGATGGACAAGTCGCTTGCCGACTTCGACCAGTCGATCAAGCTCGATCCGAAGAATCCGCTGCCCTACTACAACCGAGGGCTGGCGTTCCGCGACAAGGGAGAGCAGGACCGCGCCGTCGCCGACTTCAGCCAGTCGATCCGGATGGACGCGCGCAATGCGCTCGCCTTCTACAACCGCGGCCTTGCCCATTGGGATCGCCGCGAGTTCGACAAGGCGCTGGCGGACTACGAGCAGGCGATCCGCATCAATCCGGGCTATGCGCCGACCTATTACAACCGCGGGCTGGCGTTTCACGAGCGGCGCGACTACGACCGTGCGATCCAGGATCTGAACCAGGCGATCAACGGGCGGCCGAATTATCCGCTCGCCTTCAACGTTCGCGGGCTCTCCTATCTCGCCAAGGGCGAGACCGACCGCGCCATCCAGGATTTCGACCAGGCGATCCGACTCGATGCCAAATTCGCCGTCGCTTACAACAATCGCGGCGAAGCCTACCAAGGCAAGCGCGATCTCGACCGCGCCATCGCCGACTTCGATCAGGCGATCAAGGCCAATCCCAACTTCGACACCGCCTATTACAACCGCGGCATGGCGCATCGCGACAAGCGCGACTTCGAGCGCTCGGTCGCGGATTTCTCGGCGGCATCAAGATCAATCCGAAGAGCGCGGCGTCGTTCAACAATCGCGGCTTCGCCCACTGGAACCAGGGCAGCCATGACAACGCCATCGCCGACTTCGAGCAGGCGATCAAGCTCGATCCGAAGTTCGCGGCGGCCTATGCCAACCGCGGCACCACCTATTACGACAAGCGCGACTACAACCGCGCCATCGCCGACTTCGACCAGGCGATCAAGCTCAGCCCCAGCGCGGCCGCCTATCACGATCGCGGGCTCGCCCATCGCGACAAGGGCGACACCACGCGCGCCATCGCCGACTTCGACCAGGCGATCAAGCTCGATTCGAAGTTCGCGGCGGCCTATGCCAGCCGCGGCCTCGCCCATAGCAACCGGCAGGACTACAACCGCGCCATCGCCGATCTCGACAACGCGATCCGGCTCGACGGCAAGTTCGCCGGCGCCTACAACGACCGTGGTCTGGTCAACGCGGCGACCGGCAAGACCGATCGCGCGATCGCGGATTTCACCCAGGCGATCCGGCTCAACCCGAACTACGACATCGCCTACAACAACCGCGGCCTTGTCTATCGCGGCAAGGGCGACGCCGACCGCGCCATCGAGGACTTCAACCAGGCGGTCAAGGCCAATCCCAGGTACGACGTGGCCTACAACAACCGCGGCCTGACCTATAAGGCCAAGGGCGACGCCGACCGCGCCATCGCCGACTTCTCGCAGGCCATCGCGGTCAATGCGAACTACGAGACCGCCTACAACAACCGCGCCCAGATCCATCGCGACAAGGGCGATCTCGACGCCGCGATCAAGGATTACGACGCCGCGATCAAGATCAATCCGGGCGACGCCCAGACCCTCTACAACCGCGGCAGCCTGCTCGCCGAGAAGCAGGAGCATGACCGCGCGATCGCGGACTTCGACCAGTCGATCAAGCTCAACCCGGGTCAGGCGGTGGCCTACAACGACCGCGGCAGCGCGCACGCGGCCAAGGGCCGCGCCGACCGCGCCATCGCCGACTTCGACCAGGCGATCAAGCTCAATTCCAACTATGCCATTGCCTACAACAATCGCGGCGCGGCCTACCGGGCGAAGGGCGAGAGCGAGCGCGCCATCGCCGACTTCGACCGCGCGACCAAGATCAATCCGAGCCTCGCCTTGGCGTTCCGCGGCCGCGGCCTCGCGCTGTACGACCGCGGCGACTACGACCGCGCGATCGGCGACCTGAGCCAGGCGATCAAGCTCGACGCCAACGACGTCACGGCCTTCAACGACCGCGGCATCGCCTATGGCGCCAAGGGCGATCATGATCGCGCGATCAAGGACTTCGATCAGGTGGTCAAGGTCGACGGCAAGAACGTGGTCGCGCTGAACAACCGCGGCATCGCCTATCGCAACCAGGGCAAGCACGACCGCGCCATCGCCGATTTCGATGCGGCGATCAAGCTCAATCCCGCCTACGCCACCGCGATCTACAACCGCGGCACCGCCTTCTATGACAAGCTCGACTACGATCGGGCCATTGCCAGCTTCGACGCCGTGATCAAGCTCGACCCCGGCAACGTGCTGGCGCTGCACGATCGCGGCGTCGCGCGCTACGACAAGCACGATTACGAGCGCGCCATCGCCGACTTCGATCAGCTCGTCAAATCGAACGTCAATCTGGCGATTGCGCTCAATCCGAAGGACCGCACGGCCGATCGTCAGCTCGGCTACGACCGCGGGGTTGCGGGCGCGATCCGACAGCTCAAGCTCAACCCGAGCTACGCCCAGGCGTTCAACGATCGCGGGCTCGAGTTCGGCGCCAAGGGCGAGTTCGACAAGGCGATCGCCGATTACAACCAGTCGATCAAGATCAACCCGAACGCCAGCGTACCCTACTACAACCGCGGCAATGCCTTTTACGGCAAGCGCGATCTCGGCAAGGCGCTCGCCGACTTCGATGCCGCCATCAAGCTCGATCCGAAGAGCGCGCTGGCCTACTATGATCGAGGCCTGACCTATTACGATCAGCGCGAATTCGACCGCGCCATCGCGGACTTCGATTCCGCGATCAAGATCGATCCGAAGGACGCATTCGCCTATTACAACCGCGGCATCGCCCAGTACGGCCGGAGCGACTTCGACCGCGCCATCGCCGACTTCTCGCAGGCGATCAAGCTCGACGCCAAGATCGCGCTGGCGTTCCACAACCGCGGCAATGCCTACGCGCGCAAGCGCGACTACGACCGCGCCATCGCCGATCTCGATCAGGCGATCAAGCTCAACGGCAGCGTGGCGCTGGCCTTCAACGACCGGGGCCTCGCCTACGGCGCCAAGGGCGATCTCGACCGCGCGATCAAGGACTTCGATCAGGCCATCGCGATCGACCCGAAGAGCGCGCCGTCCTACACCAACCGGGGCGTCGCCCACAGCGTGAAGGGCGACGTCGGCCGGGCGCTCGCCGACTACGAACAGGCGATCAAGCTCAACCCGAGCTACGCCTTCGCGTTCTACAATCGCGGCAACGCCTTCTACGACAAGGGCAACTACGACGGCGCCATCGAGAGCTACAACCAGGCGGTCAAGCTCAACCCGGGCGATCCCGTGGTCTATCACAACCGCGGCAACGCCTATGCCAACAAGCGGGACATCGAGCGCGCCATCGCCGACCAGAACCAGGCGATCAAGCTCAACCCGAACTACGCACTGGCCTACAGCGACCGCGGCCTGGCTTACGGCGCGCGGGGCGACATCGAGAAGGCACTCGCGGATTTCGACCAGTCGATCAAGCTCGATCCGAGGAACCCGCTGGCGCTCTACAACCGCGGGCTGACGCTGCGCAACCGCGGCGACCTCGACCGCGCCATCGCGGATTTCGACGGTGCGATCAGGCTCAACCCGAACTACACCGTCGCGCTCTACGCCCGCGGCAACGCCCATCTGAGCAAGCGCGACTACGGCCGCGCCATCGCCGATCTCGACCAGGCGATCAGGCTCAATCCGTCCAACGCGGGGGCCTACACCGACCGCGCCGTCGCCTATGGCGCCAAGGGCGATGCCGACCGCGCCGTCGCGGATTTCGACCAGGCCATCAAGCTCAATCCGGGCGATGCGCAGGCGTTCAGCAATCGCGGCTATGCCTACCGGATCAAGGGCGACGTCGCCCGCGCCATCGCCGACTACGATCAGGCGATCAAGCTCGATCCGGGCCAGGCGGCGGCGTTCTACAACCGCGGCAACGCGCTTTACGAAAAGCTCGATCTCGACCGCGCCATCGCCGACTTCGACCAGGCGGTGAAGCTCGATCCGAACCACGTTCTGGCGCTGTACAACCGCGGCCTGGCGATGCGCGACAAGGGCGACCATGATCGCGCCATCGCCGACTTCGGCAAGGTGGTGCAGCTCGATCCGAAGAACGCGGCGGCCTTCAACAACCGCGGCCTTGCCTATCGCAGCAAGGGCGACCTCGACCGCGCGCTCGCAAGCTTCGAGCAGGCGGTGAAGCTCGATCCGGCCATGGCGATGGCCTTCAGCAACCGCGGCGTGACCTACGGCATGAAGGGCGAGACCGACCGCGCCATCGCCGATTTCGACCAGGCGGTGAAGCTCGACCCGCAGGACGCCCGCGCGTTCCAGAACCGCGCCTTTGCCTGGCGCAACAAGGGCGACCTCGATCGCGCGGCGGCGGATTTCGATCAGGCGATCAGGCTCGATCCGAACTACGCGACGGCGCTCTACAATCGCGGCAACGTCCACTTCATCAAGAAGGACTACGACCGCGCCATTGCCGACTTCAACGCGGCGATCAAGCTGAAGCCGGATTACGCGGTGGCCTACAACAGCCGCGGCCTCGCCTATGACGACAAGCGCGACTCTGACCGGGCCATCGCCGACTTCAACCAGTCGATCAAGCTCAATCCGAACGATCCGCAGGTCTTCAACAACCGCGGCTTCGCCCATCGCAATAAGGGCGACACCGACAAGGCCATCGCCGACTACCAGCAGGCGATCAAGCTCGATCCGAGCTATGCGCTCGCGTTCTACAATCGCGGCGTCGCGTATTACGACAAGCGCGAGTTCGACCGCGCCAGCACGGATATGAACACCGCGATCAAGATGAACCCGAACTATGCGGGCGCGTTCCAGGACCGCGGGATCACCAATGAAAGGCGCAACTACGATCCGACTGTTGCTGCCGACGTCGCGATCAAGACCGTGCCGAACTACGCGATCGCCGCGACCGACCGCGCCAGCGTCTACGAGAACCGGCGCGACGACGACCGCGTGATCCAGGAGGTCAACCAGACCATCAAGAGCACAGCGGCTCCCGCCGTCGCCTATTACAACCGGGCCAACATCTTCTACGGCACGCGCGACTACGATCAGGCGATCAAGTTCTACAACCAGGCGATCAAGCTGCAGCCGGACAACGCCGATGCGCTGAACCAGCGCTGCGGCGCCCGCGCCATCGTCGGCGAGCTGAAGGCGGCGCTCGAGGACTGCAACGCGGCGCTCAGCCTCAAGCCCAACAACGCCACCGCACTCGATCGTCGCGGCATGGCCTATCTCAAGCTCGGCCAGCCCGATCAGGCGCTGGTGGACTACGACGAGGCGCTGAAGCTCACGCCGAACTCGCCGGCGGCGCTGTACGGCCGCGGCGTCGCCAAGCTGATGAAGGGCGACGTGGCGGCCAGCAACGCCGACTTCGAGGTGGCGAAGGAGATCAAGCCGAGCATCGCCGAGGAATTTACAAAGGTCGGTGTGCAGACGACGAAGAAGAGCTTTTTCCAGTAGCTTGACGTCATTCCGGGGCGCGCCCGGCGCGAACCCGGAATCCATAACCCGCAGCATTCACGTCATCAGCACAGGGGTTATGGATTCCGGATCGCCGCAGCGCGGCGTCCGGAATGACGTGGCAAGTGCTTGCTCCGTATGCCAGCCCTGCGGTCAAAGCCGCAACGCGCCGAGACATCATCCCGTCCTTCCGCTAACGTCGTCGTCAACGCTCCGCATATGACGAAGCAGGCACGTAGGGGAGGGCTCAGCATGGACGAACTGGCGCGTTCGATCGGCGATCTGGTGATCGCCAATCGAATTCTGGCGAAGGAAGAGGTGGTCGATGCCTACGGTCATGTCAGCATCCGGCACCCGGCCAAGCCCGATCATTACCTGCTGTCGCGCTCGCTCAGCCCGGAATTCGTCACGGCCGCCGACATCATCGAATTCAAGCTCGACGGAACCCCGGTCAACGACGAGCGGCCGGGCTATCTGGAGCGCTACATTCACGGCGCGATCTACGAGGCGCGGCCGGAGATCAACGCCGTGATCCATTCCCACGCCGAGGACATCCTGCCGTTCAGCATTTCCAAGACGCCGATGTGCTGCGTCGCCCACGTGGCGAGCGACATGGGCACGCACGTTCCGGTCTGGGATATCGCCGACCAGTTCGGCGACGCGACCAACCTGCTGGTGATCAACATGGCGCAAGGCCGCGACATGGCGCGCGTGCTCGGCAAGAATGCCGTGGTTCTGATGCGCGGCCACGGCTTCTCCGCAGCGGCCGACGGCCTGCTCAAGCTCGTACGCATGTCGGTGTACCTGCCGCGCAACGCGCGGATCCTGCTCGCCGCCATGCGGATGGGCGAGTTCAAGGCGCTGTCGGAGAACGAGATCAAGACGCGCAACAATTTCCGTGCCGCCGCGCCGGAGATGCAGCGTGGCTGGGAGTTCTGGGCCAAGCGTGCCGGGTGCGGCGACATGCTGGCGAACAGCAATGGCGGGGTGTGAGCGATGGCCGCGGGGCGGATCGACGTCCATTTTCACATGATCCCGCAGTTCTACGCGGACATGGTCTATGCCGCCGGCTCCGGACCTGCGATCGGCCGTTACCCCGACTGGTCGCCGGAGCTCGCGCTCGAGATCATGGACCGGTTCGATATTGCCACCGCGCTCCTGTCGCTCGGCCAGCCGGGCGTGCAGTTCTGCAAGCCCGATCAGGCGAAAGCGCTGGCGCGCCGCTGCAACGACCATTCCGCCGAGCTGAACGCCAGGCACGGCAAGCGCTTCGGCGCGTTCGGCACGGTTTCGATGTGGGACGTGAATCACGCTGTGGAGGAGATCGGCTATTGCCTCGATACGCTGAAGTTTTCGGGCGTCAGCCTGTTCGCCAGCTATGACGGAAAATTCCTCGGCGATCCGGCCTTCGATCCGGCGATGGATGCGCTCAACGCCCGCGACGGCGTGGTGTTCGTCCATCCCGGCAAGCATCCGTCGAACAAGCAGATCGACCTGCCGTGGCCGTATTTCATGATGGAGTACCTGTTCGACACCACGCGGGCGGTGGTGAACCTGATCTTCGGCGGCGCGCTGGAGCGCTATCCGCGCATCCGCTTCATCCTGCCGCACGCCGGGGGGCTCGTGCCGTATTTCTCATGGCGGCTGTCGGTGTCGCCGATGATCGACAAGCGGCTCAAGCAGATGCCGCAGGAGCAGGTCTTCGGGCTGCTGAAGCGCTTCTGGTACGACAACGCGCTGTCGCCGGGCGAGCAGACCTGGGGATGCCTTGAGAATGTCGCAGCGCCGGAGCAGATCGTGTTCGGCACCGACTGGCCGTTCGCCAACGTGCAGGTGACCGCCGCGGCGATGAAGACCTATGAGGCGCTGGAGGCGATCTCGCCGGCGCAGCGCGTGGCGATCGACCGGGGCAACGCGCTCCGGCTGTTCCCGCAGCTCGCGTAAGGCATGTCCATCCCCGACGTCAAGCCACGCAATCCGGGCCGCGCCTTCACCATCGCGCTTGGCCTCACCGCGCTGATCACGCCGCTGGCGGTCCATCTGTTCTTTCCGGTGATCCCGGCGGTGAAGGTTGCGCTCGGCCTGTCCGACGCCCACGCGCAGCTCACGTTCAGCATCGCACTGTTCGGCATGGCATTCGCCACCCTGTTCTACGGCTCGCTGTCGGACCGCTACGGCCGGCGGCCGGTGCTTTTGTCGGGACTGGCGCTGTTCCTCATCGGCAGCGTGGTTTCGCTGATGGCGGAGACGGCCGATGCGCTGGTGATCGGGCGGCTTATCCAGGCGATCGGCGCCGGCTGTTCGCTGACCTTGGTGCGGGCCATCGCGCGCGACGCCTATCGCGCCGACCAGCTCGTGAAGGCGATTGCCTATCTCACCATGTTCGCAACCCTCGGCCCGATGGTGTCGCCGATCATCGGCGGCATTCTGATCGACACGCTCGGCTGGCGCAGCGTGTTCGGCTTCGCGCTGCTGGCGGGTGCCGCGATCACGATCGCCGTCTATGTGTCGATGTACGAAACCCATCCGCCCGAGAAGCGCAGCAAGACCGGAGAGAGCATCGCGCAAAGTTACGTCGCGCTGTTCCGCCGGCTGCGCTTCAACGCCTTTGTGCTCCAGAGCGGGTTCAACACCGGCGCGTTCATGGTCATGGCGACCGCGTCGGCGTCGCTGATGACGGAGTTGCTGCACCGACCGGCGACGGAATTCGGGCTCTATTTCCTGCTGTTTCCGGGGGGCTTCTTCCTCGGCAATCTGATCTCGACCCGTGTCGGCAACCGGGTCTCGACCGAGACCATGGTGCTCGCCGGATCGATGCTGACCATCGCGAGCGTCAGCGGGCAGGCGGCCGCGCTGTCCTACGGCCTCATAACGCCGCTCGCGTTTTTCATTCCGGGCACGTTCATCACCATGGCGCAGGGCATCGCGATGCCCTACGGCCAGGTCGGCGCCATGGCGGAGATTCCGCGCTATGCCGGCACCGCGGCCGGCGTTGGCGTGTTCATGCAGAATTTCTGGGCCGCCGTCTTTGCCCAGCTCTACGGCCTGTTCGCCGACGGCACGCCGTGGCCGATGGTCATGATCGCGATGCTATGCGGCATCCTTGTGCTGGTCACCGGCGCGGTTCCGTTCCTGCAGAAGCGCTTCGGAACGGTCCCGCCTCCGGGATAGCCGGTCAGTCCAGCTTGATCCCCGCGCGCTTGATCACGTCGCCGTAGCGGTTGGATTCGGCTTCGACGAACTTGGCGAAGGACTCCGGCGTACCGAGCGGCACCGCGGCGCCCTGGCCGGTGAACCGCCCGCTGGTCTCCGGCACCGAGAACACCTTGACGGCTTCGCGATTCAGCCACGCGACGGCCGCCGGCGGCGTGCCCGCGGGCGCGAAGAAGCCGAACCAGGCGCCGACCTCCACCGCCATTCCCTGCTCCGTCATGGTCGGCAGGTTCGGCAGCACCTTGACGCGCTCCCTGGTCGCGACGCCGAGCGGCCGCACCTTTTCCGCATGGATCGGACCGAGGGCCAGCGAGACGACGTCGAACAACATGCTGATGTGACCCGCGGCGAGATCCTGCTGCGCCGGCGCCGCGCCCTTGTACGGCACATGCACGATGTCGATGCCGGCTTGCAGCTTGAACAGCTCGGCTGCGATGTGCCCGGATGTGCCGACGCCCTGCGAGCCATAGGTCAGCTTGCCGGGATTGGACTTGGCATAGGCGATCAGCTCCCGCACCGATTTCGCCGGGATCGAAGGATGCACCACGAGGATGTTGGGCACCGTGACGCCGAGGAATACGGGCGTGAAGCTCTTGAACGGATCGTATGGGATCTTCTGCATGTGCGGCAGCATCGCCAGCACCGCGTGATTGCCGACCAGGAACGTGTAGCCGTCGGCTGGAGCCTTGGCGACCGCGTCGGTGCCGATGACGCCCGCGCCGCCGGCGCGGTTCTCGATCACGATCGTCGCGGGGTTGCCGGACTCGGCCAGCTTCTGCTGGAAAACCCGCACCAGCATGTCGCCGACGCCGGCCGGCGCGGTCGGCACGATGAACTTGATCGGCTTCGATGGATAGTTCTGGGCCGACGCGGGCGCTGCCGCGAGGTGGGCGGCAACCAGCACCGTAGCGATACCGGCCCACAGGCTCGTGCGATTCATGGCAGTCCTCCCTTGAGATGCTCTCGTTGCGGGGAAGACTATCGCGGGAATCGGGTGGGCAATAGCCCCTTGAAGCCGTTTGGGACGCGGCAACGCAGCGCAGCGGTCAGGAATGCTGCGTGATGGTGTCGACCAGCGCGAGGCGGCCTTTCTTGACCTCGGCCAGCGCCCGCAAGAGCGCGGGCTTCACGTCCTTCGGATCTGCGATCGGACCCTCACCGTAGCAGCCCATGGATTTCGCCAGCGTCGCGAAGTCCGGCTCCGGCCCGAACAGGTCCATGCCGATATGCGCCTTGGCTTCGTCGGTGCCGCGCAGCTTCGCCATGCGGATCTGGTGCGCCCAGTCGTTGTAGTAGGCGCGGTTGTTGTGCATCACCACCAGCATCGGAATCCGGTACTTGGCGGCGATCCACAGCGCGCCGGCATCGAACATCAGGTCGCCGTCGGGCTGGATATCGACCACGATGCGCTTCTTCTCGCGGTGCGCGAGGGCGACGCCGAGCGAGATGCCGATCTGCGTCGAGGTGCCGAGCTCGACGCCGGGGTGGCGGTAGGGCTTGTCGAAGTCCCAGAGCTTTCTGACCTGATGCTTCAATTCATTGGCGGTGAGCACCCAGTCCTCGTCCTTGATGACGTCCCACACCTCCATGGCGAGCCGCGAGAAGGTGAGCGGCGAGGCGTCCCAGTCCTTGCGCGATTCCTTCTGCCATTGCGCCCAGACCTCGTCATGGCGCCTGGCCGTAGCAACCTTGCGGTCGGCGATCTTCTTCTGGAGATTGGCATTGCCGGAAATTTTCTCCCGGCAGATGCGAACAAGCTCCGGGATGCCGAGCGCGGTGTCGCCCAGCGCCCGCACCGAGCAGGGCTGCATGCGGCAGTAATCCATCGCCCATTTGCTGATGCCGACCTCGGCAAAGCCGATCTCGACATAGTCGCAATTGGGCGGCGGGATCGTCTTGCGGATGCGCTTGGCGTTGTTCAACTCGGTGAGCTGCTTTTCCCAGTCCTTGACGTCGAGGCCGACAATCAGGTCGGTGGCTTTCAGCGACGGCTTGTCCATGCTGAGGCAAAGCGGGTGCT
Organism: Rhodoplanes serenus; assembly: GCA_945861855.1. Classification (GTDB taxonomy): domain Bacteria; phylum Pseudomonadota; class Alphaproteobacteria; order Rhizobiales; family Xanthobacteraceae; genus Z2-YC6860. The sequence goes on along the minus strand of CAMAWG010000005.1, from coordinate 61,091 downwards.
TGTTCGGGAAGTTGAGCGCGTTGTTGACGTCCCACACCGCCGAGCCGGTGAGTTCGGCGAGCTCGACGATGCTCTCAAAGCCGCCCGGCCGCCGCCCGGCGTATTCCGGCAGCAGCATCGGATGCTCGGCCTTGAGCAGCTTGTCGGCGATCGCCTCGATCGCGCGAGGGTCGGGCGCCATCGGCGAGGGCGCGGCGACCGCATTCGCGGGCGGCAGCGGCACGTCATGCGTCTTCGGCGACTCCTGCAGCGCCGCGTCGTAGCACATGTAAACCGGGCCTTTCGGCTCGGTCATCATCACCGAATAGGCGCGCGCGAAGCTCTCCGGCACGCCGTCGATGGACGTGGGCTGATAATCCCATTTGACGTAGTCGCGGACGGCATTGCCCTGCACCAGCGCGGTGTGGGTCCAGTCGATGTGCGGGCGGCGTTTGGCCTCGTCCATCGGGCCGGTGGCGCCGACGATGAAGACCGGCACCCGGTCGAGATAGGCGTAGTAGATCGCCATGCAGGCGTGGAGCAGGCCGACGAGATTGTGCAGGATCACCACCATCGGCTTGCCGGTCGCCTTGGCGTAGCCGTGCGCGATCTGCACCGCGATCTCTTCGTGGTTGCACAGCATCATCGGCGGCTGGTTGTCGCCGTAGTTCACCAGCGAGTCGTGCAAGCCCCGGAAGCTCGCGCCGGGATTGAGCGCAATATAGGGGAAATCGTATCGCTTGATCAGATCGACGATGACGTCGGACTGCCAGCCGGTGTAGTTCGTGACCTTGTCGTCCATTGAAAACCTGATGTGCGAGTTCCGGCCGCCCTATCGCAAGTATGATGCCGCCTTCTGCGCGATCTCCGGCGCGGTGGCATAAATTTCCTTCACGAGTTCCTGCACCCGCTCTCCCGAAACGGGCGTGATTTCCATCTGCGCCTTTTCGGTGTCGGCAAGGAAGTCCTTGTCTTTCATCGTCGCCATGAATGCGTTGCGCAGCGCGTCGGCGCGCTCGCGCGGAATATTGGGAGGCCCGACGAACGGCCGGCCCATCACCTGGCGCGCGAAGATCAGCCGGAGGATCTTCCGCTGCTCTTCGGTCTTGGCCAGATCGAGAATGAGCGGCACGTTTGGCAGATCGGGATGCTTGTCGAGCGCGAGCTGGACCAGGATGCTGAACCTCTTCTCATCGAGCCATTTCTGGTGCGTCGACTTCACGCTCGACCACGACCAGCCGCAGCGGCCCTGGACCTCGCCGCGCTCCATGGCGAGCCCGATTTCGTTGCCGCCCGGATAGCCGGTGATGATCCGCATCCTGGTGCCGAGCACGCCGTTGGTGATCCTGGGGAACTGGTCGGTGTCCGCCGAACTGCCGGTGCCGCCGACTATGAGCTCACGGGTCAGCATGTCCTCGAACCTGACGATGCCGCTGCCGTTCCAGGCGACGCAGACGCTGACCTCGTTGTTGGCGCTGCCGATCCAAGTGAATTTCGTGGCGTCGAATTGCGCCGCCTTGTTGCCGAGCAGCGGGTCGAAGCCGGTGCCGCGGCCGATGATGCCGAAGGCCGTGCCGTCCTTCGGGCCGACGTTGTAGAGCCAGTTGGCGAGCCGCAGCGAGCCCGCGCCCTCCATGTTCTTCGGCACCACATTCGGATTGCCGGGAATATGCTTGCCCATGTGCCGCGCCAGCATGCGCGCGTAAAGGTCGTAGGCGCCGCCGACGCTGTAGCCGATGGTGAGGTCAATATTCTTGCCCTTGTAGAACTCGGCCGGGCTTTGCGCGCGCCCGGAGGAGACGGCAGCGGCCAGGATCGCCGCGGCCACAAGGCCGCGCTTGAGCGTATCGCGCACCATGTTCCTCCCCTCGGAACGACGCCGTTGTGTTGGCGGCCGGAACGTCCCCGCGCATTATCCTCGCCGCCGGATTGATTTGACAAGGACGCGCGATATGGTGCTGCCACATTGCGTTGGCCTTGTCCTGCGGCCATCCCAAGGAGCCAGGCAAAATGACCGGAATTCTCGAAAATGTTCCAGGGCCGGGGCACAACCAGCCGCCCGACGAAGGGCTGGAGAAGGAGAACCAGCACTGGGACCGCTGGGCCAAGAAGCGCACCTTCGTCCGCGCGCTGGAAGGCACCTACAGCCATCTCTACAAAAATCTGGTCGATCAGCCGCGGGTGTTCTCGTCGAAGGACGTGCCGTGGAAGGGCGGTCCCGGCCATTTCGGCAAGAGTGTGATCTCGCCCCAGGCGGTCAACATCACCCAGTCGATCGAGTCGCACATCGAGGCCTACGCGCCGGGCGCATCCGGCCAGAAGCACGGCCATCTCAACAGCGCGGTGTTCTACGTGCTCAAGGGCCGCGGCCATGACGTGCACGACGGCCGCCACATTCCCTGGAAAGCGGGAGACGTGATGCTGGTCGAGAACGGCTGCGTGCACCAGCACTTCAACGACTCCGCCGACGAGGAGGCGATCCTGCTGGTGTTCAAGGCGAAGCCCCTGTTTCTCTTCATGCACCTGCTGTTCCAGAAGATCGTGGAATGGCCGTCGAAAATTCCGCCCAAGGGGGCGGAGAACTACAAGCCGCCGGCGGATATCTGAGGGAGCGCAGCACCATGACCCTGTTCACCGATCGCGGCCCGTCGCTCTCCGGCAGCAAGACCGCGACCTTCCGCGCCGACGACGTCAAGGCGTCGCAGGAGTTCCGCAAGGACTACGAGACCAAGCTCAACGTCGTGCTCGCCGAGGACATGCCATGGGAGCATTCCGCCGACGGGCTGATCAAGCATCTCGTGCACGAGAAGCTGAACACGCGCGAGATGTGCGTCGAGGCCTACATGCAGTTCCTCAAAGCCGGCGAGAAGTCCGGCAAGCACCGGCACATGTGGGAGGAGATCATCTTCGTGGTCGAAGGCTCGGGCTACGACCTGCACTGGGACCTGAAGTTCGATTGCCTCGATGCGTTCCAGTGGGAATGGGCGAAGGAGCCGAAGGCCTACGGCTGGAAGCGCGGCGACTACATCTACGTGCCGCCCTACACCGAGCATCAGCACGTCGCCAGCGATCACGAGGAATGCCGGCTGATCGTGATGTCGAACCGCATCGTCAAGGAGATGGGCTTCGATTGGTTCGATCAGATCGAGAATGCGCCGAGCTACGACGCCGCGATGAAGAACGACGGCCGTTAGAGCCCGTGTCCCGGACGCGATGCAGCACGAAGTGATGCATCGCCGATCCGGGACCGTATCAAACTCGGAATCCGGGACACCAGGTCCATTACGCGGCAACATGCCGTGCGTTCGCGCCCTTCGCCTTTGCCATTCGCAGCACCGCCTCGATCATCGCCGCCGGATTGGCGACGCCCCGGCCGGCGATGTCGTGGCCGGTGCCGTGCGCGACCGAGGCGAACAGGATCGGCGTGCCGATGGTGAGCGCCGCGGCGGCGTTCTGCGCGAGCAGCTTCGCCGCGATATGGCCCTGGTCGTGCAGCATGACCACGAAGGCGTCGAAGCCCGGCATGTGGAACATGGTGTCGGCGCCGAACGGGCCCGAGACGTTCAATCCCGCGGCCGCGACCGCCTCCATCGCCGGCCTGATGATCTCGATCTCCTCCTGGCCGAACAATCCGCCTTCGCCCGCATGCGGGTTGAGCCCGCTGACGGCGATCTTCGGCGCGGCGATGCCCATGCGTTTCAGCGTTGCATCCGCCGCGCGGATCGTGCGCGCCACGTTCTCGCGCGTGATCAGCGCGATGGCCTCGCGTACGCTCCGGTGCAGGGTGCAGTGGGCGATCCGCATGTCGCCGAAGCACAGCATCATGTAGACGCCGCTCTCGTCGGTGCCGGTCTGCCGCGCGACGAACGACGGGTGGCCGTCGAATGCGATGCCGGCCTGCGCGATGGAAGTCTCGTGCTGCGGCGCGGCCACCACCGCGTCCACGTCGCCCGCCATGGCGGCCTTGATCGCGGCGGCGCAGAACGCAATCGACGCGCGCCCGCCGATGGGGCTGACGACACCGAAGCCGAGCGATGCCGTTTCCGGCTGCGGGCAGGGCAGCACGCTGACTTGCGAGGAATCGATGCCGCAGGCCTTGGCATGACGCGCCAGCAGATCGGGATCGCACACCAGGATCGGATCGCACGCCGCGCGCACGGCCGGATCGAGCGCGGCCTTGAGGGCGATCTCCGGCCCGATGCCGGCCGGGTCGCCGGTGGGGATCGCGATTTTTATCTTTCCACTCACGCTGCAAATCTCACCGTCTGCGGATCCATGGCTGCAAATGTTTTCGTAGATTGTTCATTTTCCTATTTCGGAACTTCAGCAAAGCAAGCTTGCGTTTGTAGTCTGCACGCCCAGAGAGGGTCGATACCAGCATCGAATTAAACTGAAACGGCACGAGCGACATGAGCGTTACGAACGCCTCATCCAAGTCAGTCAAAAAGGAGACTGGAATCACCAGTCCTTTGGGCTCCTTTGGATAACGGCTCACCGATTGATAGCGATCTTCGAAGTAGAAATACTCAGGTATCGAAACCGCCGTCTTTTTTGGACTCTTGTTCTTAAGGATGCGTAGCATCTTCTTGATATTGTGGTTGGCGTCGACCGGCACAAAACTTCGATCAACATATACAAGGGTTGCCTTAAGCAGCAATTCTAAGGACATTACAGCGCAGTATGCAGCAGGCCGCGATAAATCCTGTCGTGCGAGCGACCGTGCTGCAATGTAGAAGTCGACGGCGCGATTTTGCCAGACGATGTAATCTCTTTCATGCGTTTGGATCATTAGTATTTGTCAATCCAATCCAGCGTTTAAATCTTCACTCCCACGGCATCAGCGACGCATGGATCACGTCCGGCACGCCCTCGTTGCCGACCGAGCGGATGGCGAGATCGACGTCCTTCAGGCCGAACTTGTGCGTGGTGATCAATTCGAGCGGAAAGCGCTTCGAGGCGATCTGCTCCAGCGCCAGCTCGCAGGCCCTGTAGCTGTGGCCGCGCGCACTCTTCATGGTGATGAACTTCACTGTGAATTTCTCCAATGGAAAATTGGGAAACTCGCGGAGCTCCCCTTGCGCCACGATGATCCCGGCCTTGCGCTTGAGCGCCTCGATGCCGAGCAGGATCGGGATGGCGCCAGCGCCGGCGGTGCAGTCGAGCGAAACGTCCACGCCCTTGCCGCCGGTGATCTCCATGATGCGGGCGAGCGGGTCCTCCTGGGTCACGTCGATGACGTGATCGGCGCCGAGTTTTTTCGCGACCTCCAGCCGGGCGCGGTCCTTCGACGTGCCGGTGACGACGATCAGCGAAGCGCCGGCCTGCTTGCAGATCACGGTCTGGGACAGGCCCTGCTGGCCGGGGCCCTGGATCAGCACCGTCGAGTTGTAACCCACTCCGCCGTCGAACAACGACCACTCGACGCCGTTCGCCATCGGCGTGACGAGGCCCGCCAGTTCCGGCGTGACGCCCTTGGGCACGTGGTGGATCACCGCGTTCCACGGCAGATACACATATTGCGCGAACCCGCCCCACAGGTGCGGCGCCTTCTCCGCGGAGGTGTAGCCGTAGCGGATGGCGTCGGGGTTGGTGCGCCAGTTGGTGTTCTCGCAATGGCGGTACTGGCCGGCGTGGCACCACTCGCACTTGCCGCACGAGACATAGTGCTCGACGAAGACCAGATCGCCCTCCTTGAAGCCCTTGCGCGCGGTGAACTCGTGCCCCGCCTTGGCGATATATCCGATGTTCTCGTGACCCATGATCACGTGGTCTTTGGTCGGCGGATGCTTGTAGAGCTTGACGTCGGTGCCGCAGATGCCGCCGACCTCCATCTTCATCAGCGCGGCGTCGGTCGGGATATCCGGCATCGGGTATTCGCGGATCTCGGTCCTGCTCGGTCCGGTCCGGACGGCCGCCAGCACTTTGTCTGCCACTTTCGATATCTCCCTACTGAGCCTTCGCGCCGGTGGTGCGGATCACCTTGCCCCAGCGCTCGGCTTCTTCCTTGACGAACTTCGACAGCTCGGTGGGGTTGCTGCCGGTCGATACCATGCTCATTTCGGTCAGCCGCTTGGTCACTTCGGGCTGCTTCATGACCTCGCCGACCGCGGCGGAGATCTTGCCGGTCAGATCGGGCGGCATCCCCGGCGGTGCGACGATCGCCCACCAGGATGTCACCGTAAATCCTGGCACAACCTCGGCCACGGCCGGAACGTTCGGCAGGTTGGCGATCCGTTTTTCGCTGCTCACCGCCAGCGCTCGCAACTGTCCCGACTGGATGTACTGATACGATGGCGCCAGCTCCCCGAACATCAAATCGACATGCCCGGCCACCAGATCGTTCAGCGCCGGCCCGCTGCCGCGATAGGGAACGTGATTGATCTGCACGCCCGCCATCGACTTGAACAGCTCGGCGACCAGATGGGCGGCGGTGCCGATCCCCTGCGAGGCGTAGTTGAGCTTGTTGGGGTTGGCCTTGGCGTAGGCGATGAGCTCTTGGACGTTCTGCGCCGGCACCTTGGGGTTGGCCATCAATGCGCTGTAGGCCACCATGACCAGCGAGACCGGTGTGAATTTTTCCGGCTCGTAGGGAATCTTGTCGAACAGGTACTGGTTCACCACCAGCGGGCCTTGCGCCGTGAACAGCAGCGTGTAGCCGTCGGGCGCGGCGGTGAACACGGCCTCGGCGCCGACATTGCCGCCGGCGCCGGCGCGGTTCTCGACGATGACCGCCGGGCCTCCCCACTTGTCCTGAAGCTTCTGCGCGACGATGCGCGCGACGATGTCGGTCCCGCCTCCCGGCGCATAGGGAACGATCAGCTTGACGGGCTTGGACGGAAAGTCCTGAGCCTGGGCCGGCGCGGCGAATGCCAGCGCGGCGAGCAGCGATCCGGCCAGCGCAAATTTCTTCATGGTGTTTTTTCTCCCTGAACGGATGTCATGCCGTAACGGCGATACGGTCGTGCTTGGCGCTGCTTTGATACATCGCCGGTGGCCGGTGACGGCCCCATTGGGTGACGCGCTCGTAGGCCGCGGCGACGCGCAACAGCGTGACCTCGTCATAGGCGCGGCCGACGAACTGCACCGACAGCGGCAGGCCGGACTTCTTCGACAGGCCGCTCTGCATGGCAATCGCCGGATGGCCGGTGAGATTGAATGGGCTCCGGCCCTGGCGCGGATAGGTTTTCGCGAGACCCGCCCCGTCGTCGATCCGGAACGGCGGGTCCATGCCGCTCGCGGTCAGCAGGACATCGACATCGCGGAAGGCGTCGTCGATGGCGTCGATCATGCGGGTGCGCCATTGCTGGGCCTGCACATAGTCGCCGGCGGACAGGAACGCGCCCGGCATGACCTTGCGGCGGCACGGCGTGCTGTAGTCTTGCGGCCGCTCGCGCAGCCATTTGGCGTGCACCGCCCAGGTCTCGGCCAGCAGGATGATGCGCTGGACGGCTGCCAGCTCCTGCACGCGCGGCAGCGGGATGTTGCTGACCGTGGCGCCCTCTTGGCGCAGCACGCGCTCGACCTCGTCGAGCGCCGCCATGACCTCAGGATCGGCGACCATGTCGGTCTCGTGCCATTGCCGCACGAAACCGATCCGCAGGCCGCGCACGCCGCGCTCCAGGTCGGCGCCGAACCTTCGCTCCGTATCGCGCCCGACGAGCCCGTCGAGGAACAGCGCCACGTCGCCGACCGAGCGCGCCATCGGCCCGACATGATCGAGTGTGAAGGCGACCGGAAAGACGCCCCGGCGCGACACCAGATCGTAGGTCGGCTTCAGGCCGACCACGCCGCAATTGCCCGCCGGATTGCGGATCGAACCGCCGGCATCGGTGCCGAGCGACAGCGGTACGAAGCCCGCGGCCAGCGCCACGCCCGAGCCCGATGACGAGCCGCCGGGATGATAGTCGGTGTTCCAGGGATGGCGCGCGAACGGGAACGGCAGCTCCTTCGACGGCCCGCCGAACGCGAATTCGTGCAGCGATTGCTTGCCGAGCATGATCGCACCGGCCGCGCGCAGGTTGGCGATGGCCGGGGCGTCTTCGCGCGCGATGTTGTCGAGCAGGATTTTCGAATGGCAGGTCGTCGGCAGTCCGGCGATGTCGATATTGTCCTTCGCACCGAGCGGGATGCCGTGCAGCGGCCCGAGCGATTGCCCTGAGAAAATATCCTTCTCGGCCCGGCGCGCGGCTTCGAGCGAACCCTCGGCATCGACGCGGATGAAGGCGCCGCAGTCCGGATTGCGGGCCTCAATCTCGCGGAGCAATGCCTGCACCAGTTCGACCGGCGACAGCCGCCGCGCCGCGTAGGCCGCGCCGACCTCGGACGCGGTCAGCCACTGCAAGTCTGTCGGCAGACCCGTCACCGGCGGCTCCTGATGCGCATGGAGGGCCAGGGCTCGGTCGTGCCGTCGATGGCGGGGACGTCGGCAAGGTCCAGCGCGGCGGCCCGCGCGGCGTCGGCAACGCAGTCCGGGAACTCGGCGACAGCCTTGTCGAGCCCGGCCGCTCGCGCCTTCGTCAATGTGTCAGGGTCCAACTTGCTGTTCTCACCGGCCATATCGTTCCTCAATTCGTGCGAGGCCCCATTTTCGCGCAATCCTTATAGGGCGTCCAATGGCCTGCCGCGATGGCTGTATTGTTCTGCTAGGTTGCGGGCATGAGCGCCGCGACCATGCTGCGATCGGTCATGAAGAATCCCGATCATCTGCGCGCCCTCGACCGGGTGCGGGAGTGGGTGCGCGCGCGGTTTTCGCTTGGAGAAGGGGCGATCCTGGTGGCCGAGGTGGCCTGCGCCGTGCCGGGCTGCCCGCCGGTCGAAACCGTCATCGCGTTCTGGTCGGATGAGCGGCGGCATCATCTCAAGGTGTTCAAGCCGGTGGCCGAGGTGACGGACGGCGACCTGCCGCCGTATTGGATGAAGCGCGCGCTCGCGGTCTCCGACGATTTCCAGTGCGAATGCTGCTGAGCGCGAGAGCCCGGGGCTGAAACCGGCTACCAGGCCGGCCCGGTGAACTTGTAGTTCACGCCGATCCGGAAGACGCTTTGCTTGAGCGAGATGTTGCTGGCCAGCAGGCTCGTGGTGCAGGGCGCGCCCTGATCGACGCGTCCGAGGCAGGTGTAGAAATATTCGAACTTGGCCGACCAGTTTCCGGCGAAGGCATGTTCGAGGCCGCCGCCCGCGGCCCATCCGACTCGTGTCTTGCTGGCGTTGGGCATCGCGGGATTGGTCGATGTCGCCTCGATGTGTCCGTAGGCGCCGCCGAATGTAAGAAAAGGCAGCCAGCGGTCGAAGGAATAGCCGACGCGGGCGCGTATGGTGCCGAGCCAGGTGTTCTTGGTTTCGCAGATGAAGGCGCCGCAGCCTGCGGAGCCCTTGGCGTCGGCCCAGTCGAGGTCGGTTTCAATTCCGTGGACCATCGAGCCGAACTGGTGATTGTATCCAAGCGTGCCGCCGATCATGGCGCCCCGGGATCGGATCGTGACGGCGTTCACGGCCCAGTTCGAGGTGTCGAAGCCGGAGCCGCCGTTGAGGCCGGCGTAGAAGCCGGTCCAGCTGAAGATGGGGGCAGGAGGCGGCGCCGCTTTGTGAACCGGCGGTGGGATGTCGGCGGCCTGCGCGGCGAATGAGGCCGCGAGCAGCCCCAAGGCCGCGATTCCGGTCCGCAGCGGCCTGACGTTCCTCGTCTCGTGTCTCATCCGTCGCCGTGCGTGATGGCTGCGATGCCGCCGGTGCCTGCATCGCACCGCGCGCGAAATCACGCTTTGACTGGAAGGGAACGCGAATCACACTGCGTCGGCGGCTCGCCGGTAGGGGGTCTGCCGCAAATGCGTGCCTGTGGATGAATACGCACAGGCATTTGATTCTATTCTGGAAAATAGAGCGCTCGCCGCCCCAGGCAAGCGTCTCGTGCGGCGTAAGGGGCGATTGCCTGCCAATTCACGCCGGTGTGGCGGCCCCGCAACAGAGGCAGCGCTACTTCGCGTAGGCTTACTTCGCGTAGCCTTGGGAGCGCAGCCAGTCGATGCGGCGGCTGCCGTTCAGCCACTCGTCAACTTCGGCCTTGGTCTTGAAGCCCTTGATGTAGCGAACCTCTACATCGGGATGGATGGCCTGGATCTGCCAGTCGCCTTCCGCAACCCGCTCCAGTTTGAAGGTAACCCGAGGTTTTTTGCTCATGGCCGCATTATGCGCCTGTTCGGCACCGAATCGCCAGCCTCAAAGGCCGGCGATGGCGCGCCGGTGGAATGACAGGTCGAAATATCGTTCCGGCAGCGCGGCCGTGCGGCCCTCGAAAGCGGCCCGCAGCTTCAGCACGGTCCTGAAGCCTTCAAGGTCGAACGCGGCATCCCTGGCGAGACCCGAAGCCGGATCGGAGGCGGCCGCATCGATTTCCGCCGCGATGTCGGCCGGGACGCTCAGGCGTTCGGCGTAGAGCCGCACCGCTTCGGCCTTGTTCGCCGGATCGAGCGACCAGCGCAGGCCTTCGATGCAGGCTTGAAGATAGGCCACCAGCGTTTCGCCGTTCGTCTGGGCCCAGCCGCGCAGCACATAGGGCACCGTGCCCAGATAGGGCCCGATGGTATCGACCACGGCGCCCATGTCTTTGAGCCCGGCGCGCCGCGCATGGATCGCGAACGGCGGATTGAGGATCGCCGCCGCCATCGCCGCGTCGTCGCGCATCGCCTCGAAACGGCGGAATGGCGCGCCGGCCTCGCGGATGGCGAAGTCGCCGCGCGAAAGGCCGTGCCGGCGGAGAATGTCGTACAGCACGAACGACCAGCCGGTGTTGGCGACGTCGGCGACGAGCGTCCGCCCGCGCAGGTCGGCCAGGCGCTCGATGCCGGGCTGCACGAACAGATGGTTGAAGCCGTTATCACCGCCGGCCACGACGATGGCGTCCACCTTCGACGCTTCGACCAGCGCCACGCATTGATCCGCCGCGCCGTGGACGATCTGGTAGCGGCCTTCTGCGAGACCCTTGCGCTGCTCCTCGGAGTTCGGCGCGGGCTTGAGGTCTACGGCGAGGCTGCGCCTGGCAAAAAATCCCCGCGCCTGCGCTGCAAACAGCGGCAGCGTCTGCGTGCCGGGAAACGCCATGACCGTGAGCTGGGTCTGATCGGGGGCCATTTGCTGCCGTTCGGCTATCAGCGGCGGGGTATTGTCGACAGCTTTCGGAAGCGGACCTTGCCGCCCTCGGGAGCCCGTCGCGAGTCGTATCCGGCCTGACGGATCGCCTGCGCCTGATCCCGCGGATGCTCCGGCTTGTCCTCATCCCACCATTCCGCGCGGTGCGCGCTGCGCGGCAGATCGAAGCCGAGGATCTCCTCGATCTCCTCGAACGTGAGGACGAAATCGGCCCGCGACTCTTTCAGCAGATAATCGTACAGCGGCTCGTACTTGTTCTCGTACCCGGACATCCTGCGTCAGCCCTTGATCTGCCGGCCGGCGCGGACGTCGGCAATCAGCGAAGTGAAGGCGGCGAGCGCGGCCTTCGCGGTGTTGACGTAGGTGTCGGTCCTGGAGTCCAGCCACTTGTCGGCGTAGCCGATGGCGGTGTGGGCGAGCCGCACCCGGCCGTCGAGCCAAGGCCCGCCGCCGAAGCCGCCGATCACCGGGATTTTTACGGCTTTCACCACCGCGGCGCCGGCCACCGGGCCGGAGTTGGTGAAGTCGAGCGCGCAGGCGCCGGCGTCCTCCAGCATTTTTGCTTCTTCGACCAGCTTGGCCGCTGCTTCCGCGGTCGCCTGCGCATCCGGCGAATTCTGCGCGCTGTAGGGAATGCCGTGCTTCGCCGCCGTCTGCGGCGTCAGCCCGAACTGCGCGAACACCGGGATGCCGGCGCGAACCAGCGCCCGCACTGCGTCGGGAAAGTCGGCGGCGGCGTCGACCTTGATCATGTCGGCGCCGCCGTCCTTCACCAATCGCGTGGCGGCGCGGAGCGCGGCATCGGGGCTCTCCTGCGCCGGCCCATAGGGCAGGTCGCAGCTCACCAGCGCGCGGGCGGTGCCGCGCCGCACCGCTTTGCAGACGATCAGCATCTCGTCCATCGTCACCTGCAACGGATCGTCGTGACCCCACAGGTTGACGCCGACCGAGTCGCCGACCGACACGAGATCGACGCCGGCCCGGTCGGCGATCTTCGCCATCGGCGTGTCCCAGGCCACGATGCCGGCGATTTTCTGGCCGTCGCGCTTCATCTGCTGGAGCGCGGCGATGGTGATCTTGTCGAACATGCTTATGCTTTCGCTTTCAACATCGCGTTGAACGGTTTCGCCGGATCGGCGAGCGCCTCGGCATCGACCGGGATCCCGCGCTCGATCAGCCGGCGCACGGCGGCGAGGTCGCGCTGCGCGTTGATGCCGAGCGCATAAGAGATGACGCCGTCCTTGATTTCAAGCAGCAGTGCGCGCTTGTCCGGCAGCGGCCGGCGCACCTTCTGCGCGGACGGGTCGGGCCAGCCGACGCCCTGGATGTAGAGGTCGTACTGCTCGGTCCAGTACGACGGTACGGCGTTGTAGCTGTCGCTCGTGCCGGCGGCGTTGCGGCCCGCGACTGCGCCGTGATCCTGGGCATGCCGCCAGTTCTCCAGCCGCACCGTGCCTTGCGGGGTGGAAAAGCGCGTGACGTCGCCGGCCGCGAAGATATCGGGGTCGGAGGTGCGGCACTGCGCATCGACGACGATGCCGTCCTGCACGTCGAGACCCGCGGCCAGGGCGAGCGCGTCATCGGGCTTCACGCCGGTGCCGACCACGACCACATCGGCCACGTACAGCTCGCCGTCGCTCGTCTCCAACGCGATGCTGCCGTCGAGCTGCTCCGTGACCTGCGTTACCGAGGCGCCGAGATCGAAATCGACGCCGTGATGCCGGTGTTCCGCGAGAATGAGTTCGCCGGTTTCCTCGTCGCAGGCTCTCGCCATGATGCGCGGCGCAAACTCGATCACCGTCACCTCGATGCCTTGCCCGGCGGCGGAGGCGGCGACCTCGAGGCCGATCAGGCCTGCGCCGATCACCACCAGATGCTTGCACCCCGCGAGACCGGCCTTGATGGCGCGCGCATGCGCCTCGGTGCGCAGGTAATGCACGCGCGGCATGCCCATCGGCAGCAGCGGCAGCTCGCGCATCAGCGAGCCAGTGGCGATCACCAGCGCGTCGTAGGGTAGCGCCCCGCCGGTGGTGACCGCCTGGCGCGCCGCGCGGTCGATCAAGGTGCAGCGTGTGCCAAGCCTGACCGCGATGCCGTGTTTGGCGAGCCCGCCCGGGCCGGCGATCGGCGCGTCCTCGGGATTGGCCTTGCCCAGCAGCACGGCCTTCGACAGCGGCGGCTTCTCGTAGGGCTCGCAGGCCTCTTCGGTGACGAGTGTCACGTTCGCCGTGGCATCACGCTTCTTGGCTTCGATGGCGGCGAAGACCGCCGCCGGCCCGCCGCCGATCACCACGATGTTTCGAGCCATTCCCACCCTGCCTGGATATGCTCTACAGTCTTGCGGAACGCCGGTCCACGGAGCGGAACATTATCGTGCCGACGCCTCGCACGCCACCGCGCAACGCCGAGCCCGGCCGCCTGTCGTCGGTCGCCGCGTCGGTGCGGCTGCTCAAGGCGTTTTCCGAGGAGCAGGTCGAGATCGGCATCAGCGATCTGGCCAAGCGCCTCGGCGTCGCCAAGAGCACGGTGCATCGCCTCGCGGTGACGCTCGTGCATGACGGCATGCTGGAGCAGAACCCCGACACCGGCAAATACCGCCTCGGCATCGCGCTGTTCCGGCTGGGCTCGCTGGTGCGCCGGCGCATGAACGTGTCGAACGAGGCGCGACCGCTGCTCCGCGAGTTGCGCGAGAAGGTGAACGAGACCGTGCATCTGGCTGTGCTGGACGGCAGCGAGATCATGTACGTCTACAATCTCGAAAGCACGCAGGCGATCCGCATGCGCTCCGACGTCGGTGTGCGCAAGCCCGCCTATTGCACCGCCGAGGGCCAGGCCATCCTGGCGTTCCAGCCGGCCGACGTGGTCGAGCGGGTGGTGCGCGATGGGCTTCTCGCGCGCACGCCGCAGACCGTGACCGATCCGCAGGCGCTGCGGAAGGTGCTGGAAGGCGTCCGCCTGCGCGGCTGCGCCATCGAGAACGAGGAGAGCGAGATAGGCATGCGCTGCATCGCGGCACCGCTACGCAACGACGCGGGCGAGGTGGTGGCTGCGATCGGGCTGGCCGGCCCGGTGAGCCGGTTGTCGAAGAAGGCGCTGGCCACGTTCATCCCGCACGTGATCGAGACCGCCGCCGCGATCTCGGCGCGGCTCGGCCACCGGGCACGGATCGCGGGCTGATGGAATTGTTCTGGATCTGCCGGCGCGCGGCAATGCCATGGACCGCGATGCCCACGGCGCGGCGCTATTGCGGATTGGGCCTGGGCACCGACGATTTGGCCGGTTTCTTCGCCGGGCCATCCGCATTGGCCATGCACTTCGTCATGAAGCTCTTGCGCTTCGCGCCTTCGAGCTTCTGATCGTCGGCGCCGAACTTGCAGGTTTCCTGCTTTTGCTTCGCCGTGACCGCGAAGGCCGGCGCGCCGAACAGGACCGCCGCGGCCAGGCCGGCAACTGCAACAAGGCGCAGCATCATGGGAATCCCCTATGCTCGAAGTGCAGTCAGCATGTCGGCAATGTATTCCTCAGCGCTGGCGATCACCAGCATCAAGGCCCAGGGCCGCAGGTGAGAAAGCGTCTTCGACAGCGCCTCGTCGGAGATCGACTGGCCGCCGAGAACGAGCGCGGTCGTCATCACGCGCTTGACGCTGCACGCCTCGCCGATGATCGAGGCGGCCTGCGCGCTTTCGCCGGCGGCGGCCACCATCACCACGAGGTCGGCGCCGTTCACCTCCTCGATCAGGTTCTTGGTGCGGCCTGCGAGGTCGCTCAGCCAGCCGGCGAAGCTCTCGCCCTGTTTGGGCGTTCCGCCGAACGCGGAGGCGGTGAAGAAGCTCGCGTTGTTCCACTTGCGCTGCGCCAGATCCTTGATCACCCGCTCGCTCGGATGATCCAGCGCGATGACCTTGACCGAGCGCGGCTTGGAATTCGGCGCGTCGATGCGGTAGCGCGCCTCGGCGGCGCTCGACATGCGGGCGGATTCACTTTGCATTACGCGCTCCGATCTCTCGACCCCCTCCTCCGCAAGCGGGGGAGGTAAGAAGGCCGTTACACCGTCACGTGCTCCTTGCCGGTCTGCACCACCAGCGCTTCCTTGGCGGCGTCCTTGAAATGCTTGTCCGGCGGCAGCACCACGGCGGCCGAGCGCACGTGCTGATGCTCGGCGACGATGCCGGGCGGCGTGTCGCCCTTCTCCATCGCCTTCAGCGCGCGCAGCAGGCGGTGCCGCGCCATGATGATGCCGTTGTCGGTGGAGACGAGGTTCTCCTTGGTGCGGTCGACGATCGGCCCCATGCTTTCCTGCAGCGAGGCGTCCTGCATGGCGATGCCGAACACACCGCTGTAGGTGCGGCCTTCCTTCTGCGCCTTGCGGTCCACCAAGTAGTCGTTGGTCTTGTTGGCCGCCGGAATGTAGGTGCTCGGCACGTAGGAGACGTGGATGCCCTGGCCGGCCTCCATCGCCTTGCGCTCCTTTTCCGAGAGCGGGCGCGTCACCTTGTAGTCGAAGCTCCAGGCCCAGCAGTTCTCGTCGTCGATCGGCACCCAGAAGTGCCCGTGCACCGGATGGTCGGCACGGGGCGGGATCATGGTGAAGGCCGGCATCACATATTGGGTGACGCGCCAGTAGTAGTTACCGTTCTCGGCGTTTCTTCGCGCGCCGATGTAGAGCCCGCCCGGGCTCTCCACCACCTCGAACACCGGCTTCATGTCGGCCATGTTGTAGGCGTTGCCCTTCGAGCCCTTGAACAGCGGATCGCTGTTGAGCTCGCCAGAGTGCAGGAAGGAGACGTGGCTGGAATCGATGCCGCCCTCCATCGCCTGGAGCCAGTTCGACTCCTGCAGGCGCTTCGACATGAAGCTGTGGCTCGCCGGCACCAGGGCGAACTCCCACTCCGGCAATGGCGGCTGCTTTTCCGGCGGCCCCATGTAGGTCCACAGCACGCCGCCGCGTTCCACGAGCGGATAGGACTTCAACTTGATCTTTTGGCAGAAGCCGCTCTCGGACGGCTCCGACGGCACCTCGGTGCATTGCCCGGTGTGGTCGTATTTCCAGCCGTGATAGGGGCAGCGCAGGCCGTTGAGCTCGTTCCTGCCAAACCACAGCGAGACGCCGCGGTGGGCGCAGAACTCGTCGGTCAGCGCATAGCGCCCTTGCGTGTCGCGCCAGGCGAGCAGCCGCTCGCCCAATAGCTTCACGCGCACCGGCGGGCATTCGTTCTCCGGCAGTTCCTCGGCCAGTAGCGCGGGTTGCCAGGAGAGCCTGAACATCTGACCCATCGGCGTGCCGGGGCCAGTCCGGGTCAGGAGATCGTTCTGTTCTTTTCTGAGCATGCTGGGCTCCCAGATCGTGCTGTTGTCTTGTAGCGCCTGAGGGCAAAATTACTCAAGTATTATCAGGTGGCTAGCGTTGATTTAGGTCAATGACCGAAGCGTTGACCGCGGACCGGAAGCCATGATCTATGTCCGCCTCGATCCTATCTGCAGTCGCCCCGCAAGAGAACCCGCCCAAAGAGTACGCCCCCGTGTCCACCCGTGTTGAACTTTGCAAAGCCGATCAGGTTGCCGCCGGAACCGCGCTCCGGGTCGAGGCGTCCGGACTGACGGTCGCCGTCTTCAACGTCGAGGGTCAGTTCTACGTCACCGATGACGCCTGCACGCACGGGCCGGGCTCCCTTTCGGAAGGCTACATCGACGGCGACGTGGTGGAATGCAACTTCCATAACGGCCAGTTCGACATCAAGACCGGCGAGATCGTGTCGCCGCCCTGCATGATCCCGGTGAAAACCTATCCGGCGACGGTCGAGGGCGGTGCGGTGTTCATCGACGTGGATTGATGCTTTTCCGCGGTAAGCGAAAAGCGATAGACTTGCATACCGGGGTTGGACGTTCTGCCATGAGGAACATGATGCGCTGCTCATTCGTCTGCAAGGTTCTGCTCGCTGCCGCCGTTGCGATCGCTGCGTTCGACTCCGAGGCGATGGCTCATGTCGGTGACCATTCGCACATGAGCGTGTTGCAGGGGATGGCGCATTTCTACAGCGGGATCGACCATGTACTGGTGCTGGTCGCCGGAATGGCGGTTCTGCTGGCCGGCCTTTGGGCATGGCGGACGCGCCCGGCGGCGGCCCTACTCGCGCGGCGCGATGCTGCCCGGAAAGATCAGCGACTTGATGACGACCGGCACCGCCCCTGAGCTTTCCAGCATCGTGCCGATGTCGATGTAGTCGAACTCCTTCAGCTCGAGCCCGTCGATCGAGACCACCGAATTTTTCAGCTTCATCTCCTCGTGCAGGTGGATGCCGAGCAAGCCCCCGACGTCGCCGTCCCCCGCCAGCACCAGCGGGTGGCCGTTGGCCAGCACCGGCGCGAGGCCGTCCACCAGGCCGCGGCAGAAGGCGTCGAGCCGCTGGAACGTCGCCGAGCCCTGCCACGGCACGAACACCGCGACCGGCTGCTCGCCGCCGTTGAGGTCGAGCCGCTTGAGCATCGCACTCGTTGCGCGCGCGACGGCGGCGGGCTCGATGATCTCCTGATCGAGCGCCAAATCCGGCGCGATCACCGGCACGTTGCGCAGCGGCACCGCGTCGAGCGGCGCGACATAGATCGTGCTGCCGCTCAATTGGATGGTGTATTGCGAGGCGCCGACGACGGTGGCGCGGATGCCTTCGATCGACGGCTCCAGGCGCGGGCAGAAGGCTTCGACGCGGGTGCGAATTTCCGCCGCCAGCAGCGGGCCGAGATCGCCGAATTTTTTCGCTTCGTTGGCATAGATAAACTCCGACACGCCGCCGGAGAACTGGATCTGTGCGACGGGCTGGCGCTCCGTGAGGGGATCGGTGCGGAGCAGGCTCTTGCCTTGCGCCTGCGGCGAGCCGCCACGCATCGCCTCGAACAGCTTGTCGGCCATCAGTCCCGCCAGCGCGCGGCCCTGGTCGAGCGTGAGCATGTCGCCCACCTGCAGATCGATGCCGAGTTCCCGGCCGTAGCGCCGGCCGGCTTCTTCGACTCTCGTGATCTTGCCATCGGGTTCGAGGCACACCAGCCGGGCGCCGACATCGAGCGCGGTGAGATCGATCACCTTGCCGTCGGCGCAGACCGCAATCTTCGATGTGCCGCCGCCCACATCGACGTTCATCACCACGCATTGGTCGCGGATCGAGCGCGCCGCAGCGCCCGAGCCGTAGGCCGCCATCACCGTTTCCAGGCTGTCGCCGGCGCTGACCGCGACGAGCTTGCCCGCCTGCTTCGCGAACAGATCGCCGATGGCGCGGGCGTTGGTCCGCTGCACCGCGACGCCGGTGAGAATCAGCGCGCCGGTGTCGATCTCGTCGGGATCGACCTTGGCGTCGGCATATTCCTTGGCGATGAAGGCGCTGAGCGCGCCGGCGTCGATGGCGTTCTCGGCGGAGTAGGGGGTGAGCAATATGTCGGAGGCGTAGAACGTCTCGCGCTCGGTGACGACGTAGCGGCTGTCGAGGCGCTCCAGCACGATGCGCGAGAACACCAGGTGCGAGGTGGACGAACCGATGTCGACGCCGACGCTGAGCACGACGATCTCGTCCTCGCCTTCCAGCGAGCGCCCGGTCGAGGAAAAGAAAACGCGGCCGCCCTGATCGTCGTCGGTCATCGATCGTTGCTCTTCAGCTACATTGACAAGCCGCGGGATTGGCGCACTCATATCTGGTAATTCGCTCCGCGTCATTCCGGGGCGCGAGCGCAGCTCGCGAGCCCGGAATCCATACTTCGCAGTATCAAGTCATTGGCACAGGGGTTATGGATTCCGGATCGGCGCTTCGCGCCGTCCGGAATGACCGACGATAGCTATTCGCTGGGGCAGTAAGGTCGTGCGACGACTTGCATTGACGACTGTGGCTTTGATCGCGCTCTGCCCCATCCCGGCGATGGGCCAGCAGTCCGTCGAAGATTTCTACCGCGGCAGGAAGATCGACCTGATCATCGGCTATTCGTCGGGCGGAACCTACGACCTCTACGCACGCCTCGTCGCGCGCCATCTCGGCAGGCATATCCCCGGCAATCCGCTGATCGTGCCTCGCAACATGCCGGGCGCGGGCAGCCGCACCGCGGCGACCTGGCTGTTCAACGTCGCGCCGCGCGACGGCACCGTGCTCGCGACCGCGGACCAGTCGCTGTCGCTGCAACAGGCCGCGGGCGACGCCCGCATCCGCTTCGACACCACGAAGTTTGTCTATATCGGCAATCCAAACGTCGAAAACAACACCACGGCGACGTGGCACGCCTCGGGCGTCAGGTCCATCGAGGACGCCAAGCGCAGCGAAACGACGATGGGCGCGACCGGCGGCTCGACCTCGTCGCAATATCCCAAGGCGATGAATGCGCTGCTCGGGACCAAGTTCAAGATCATCCTCGGTTATCCCGGCGGCAACGACATCAACCTCGCAATGGAGCGCGGCGAGGTGGACGGGCGCGGCTCGAATTCCTGGGCGTCGTGGAAGGCGACGCGGCCGCAATGGCTCAAGGAAGGCAAGATCAACATCCTGGTGCAGATAGGCTTGAGGAAGGCGGCGGACTTGCCGGGCGTGCCGCTCTTGATGGAGCTTGCCGGCAACGAGGGCGACCGTGCGCTGCTGCGGCTCCTGTCGGCATCGACGCAGATCGGCAGGCCGATCTTCACCACGCCGGAGGGGCCGGCGGATCGCGTGGCTGCGCTGCGTGCGGCGTTCCAGGCGATGGTGCAGGACAAGGCATTTGTGGATGACGCAAAGCAGGGGAATTTCGAGATCGATTATGTGTCCGGCGAGGCAATGCAGAAGCTGGTGACGGAGATCGTCGGGATGCCGAAGGAGCAGGGAGAGCGGTTGAAGAAAATCATCGAGTAGGCGATCAATATCGGACCTTCGCGAACGGTTGGAGAACCCTCAATGGACATCGCGCTCTACTACGCCCCGATCACCTGCGCGCTCGCGCCCTACATCACGCTTACCGAGGCCGGCGTCAAGTTCGAGGTGCGGCCGCTGAACTTCCGCAAGAACCAGCACAATTCGCCCGAGTACCTGAAGATCAATCCCAAGCACAAGGTCCCGCTGCTGATCGTCGACGGGAAGGTCTTGAGCGAAAGCATCGCGATCCAGACCTGGATCGCGCGCACCTTCCCGCAGGCGAAGCTGCTGCCGACTGACCCGTGGCAGGAATTGCAGGCGATGTCGATCATGTCGTGGTGCTCGGGCGGCATCCATCCGTTCCTGGCGCGCACCAACTCGCCGGCCAGGGTCTGTGACGTTCCGGGCACGGAAGACAGCGTGAAGAAGATCGCGGCGGCGAACCTGATGGAGCTGTTCAAGATCGCCGACGACCAGCTCGCCGGGCGCGAGTTCTTTTTCGACCATTTCACCGCGCCGGACGCGCATTTCTTCTGGTGCCAGCGCAGAGCGCGGCAGTTCGAGCTGGACCTGTCCGGGTTCAAGAACATCAGCGCGCATTTCGACCGCATGCTGCAACGGCCGAGCGTGCAGAAGGTCTATGCGTTCGAGAAGTCGGTGCAGGAGGAGTTCGACAAGGCGGCGTAGAGCCGGACGGAGCGATTTTCGCCGCCCGCGGCCGTGCATGCCGGTTCGGCATATTCCGTTCCCTCTCCCTCAGGGGGAGGGAGGCGAGCCTGACGCGCGCGCGCCGTGGAACACCCGACTGCCGGAAGATCGAAGCGCCGGCCTCACTCCTTCGGCAACTCGCCCTTGTAGTTCTTGTCGTAATACTCGGGCTTCATCCGATTCTCCACGCCCTCACGGCGAAGGCGCTCGTCGTACTCCGCCTTGATGTACGGGTCTTCCATCCAGTACGGGATCGCGCTGCCGCCTTCGTGAATGTCCATCGCGGTGTAGTCGATGTGCTGCTCGCCGGGCGGTCCGGGCTCGCGGCCGGGATTGTGCGGGCCGAACCAGGCGGTCAGCCGCAGCGGCTCCTTCGATGCGCCGAAGTGCTGGTGGTTCCAGCGCGCGCCGCCGGGCGCCGCCGACACGAGACCGACCGGCTCGTAGTCGACGCGCTTGATCTGATCCTGATGGCCGTCCTTCCACGGATTGACGCCGCAGCGCTCCGGCCAGGTGTAGGTGTATCCCTTGCCCTTGATGCAGATCAGCACGGCCGCCGAGGTGTGCGCGTGCGCCTTGGAGTAGCGGCCGTTCTCGTGCTGGCCGATCCAGAGATAGAAGGTGTTGCCGGTCATGAACGGCTCGACGCGGCGGAAGCCGGGCGAGCGGCGGTTGTCGAGCGGCAGGTCGCAGTTGACGATGTCGGGCACGAAGTTGGTGCGGCGCATGGCAAGCCCGCGCACCGGGTCGGGCTCGATGTCGTCCTTGTACTTGTAGAAGTCGTCGGCGCCGGAGAAGCGGTCGCGGAACTGGTAGGGGCAATCGAAGATCGCGCCGACGTTGTTGATCAGGTTCATCAGGTTCGGCGCGGTGGTTCCGGCGAGCAGCATGGCCGGCGCGGACGAGGCGTTGACGATGCGATGCCAGGCGTTGACGGGAATCGAGAACAGCGACCCCTTCTGCCATTCGAAGACATGACGCTTGGAATCGTTGTCGAGCCAGACCTCCGTCGTGCCGCGGCCTTCGACCACGAAATAGATTTCCTCGTAGATGTGTTTCTCCGGGTTGAGCGCGCCCGCGCCCGGCACCTCGATGACGTAGCAGCCCCACTTTCCTTCGGTGCCGTGGAGCTGGATGTAGCTGCCGCGGCCACCGGTGCGCTTCCACGGCGCGAGCGGCAGGTTCTGCACCTTGCTGACGCCGATGTCGCGGAACACCGGAATGCCCTCCGACTCCATGAACTGGTCGTAGGGCGTCTTCGGCCGGCCGAACTTGCCGAAGCCCGCGCGCTTGCCGCCGGTCGGCTCATGCCAATGGGTCGCGCCGGGGACGTCATGCATGATTCTTCTCCGCTTGCTTCTTCTGCTCCCTCTCCCCGCTCTTGCGGGGAGAGGTTCGGGGTGAGGGGCTCTTTGAAGTCGTAAAGAGGCCCCTCACCCGGCTCACTTCGTTCGCCGACCTCTCCCCGCTTGCGGGGAGAGGTAAGAAAGAGAATTCGGTCGTCTCATGCCAACGTCACGCATGAGCCTTTTCCTCGTCTTCGATTCTGACCGGAGCTTGATCCACCTTCTCGGCGGCGTAGGCCTTGTCCATCGCCGACTGGAGCCCGTGCCTGGCAAGCTCAACCTCGAACTGCTTGCGCGTCTCCGGGTTCTCGTCGGAATAGTCGATCTGGTCGCCGCCCTGCCGCTTGCTGATCCAGGCCTTTGGAACGCCCTGGGCGTTGCGGATGGCGACGCCCTCGTGCTTGAAGGCGAGATAGCGCGCCGGCGTGGTGCCGGTGTTGAAGTGCTGGTGCAGCCACATGTTCGGCGGCACGATCATGGTGCCGACCTCCCACTTGTAGTAGCGCGGCTTGTCGCCCTCCGGCCACATCAGCGAATAGCCTTCGCCGGAAAGGATGATGACATGCGCGCCCGGCCCGTGGGCGTGGGCCTTCTTGTAGGTGCCTACGGGGAATTGCGAGATGTGGCTGTTGAGCGAGGACTTGGCGAAGTTGAAGCGGATGTGGCCGCCGCCGGCGCCGCGCTCCTTCGCCGCGATCAGCGGCAGGTTGACCGCGTCCGGCACGAAGTTTGTCGCCAGCAGGAAGCCCTTGGTCTCGTCCTTGGCGGAGAAGTAATCCGGCTCGCCGTTGAAGCGGCCCTTGAAGTCGTATTTCGTGCCGAAGATGAAATCCAGATCCTCGTAGAGGTTGATGACGATCGGCGCATTGGTCACCGACACGAAGCGCGCCGGATCGCGGCCGGAGCCGTTGAAGTGCTGGTGACAGCAGTTGAGCGGGATGGCGAACAAGGCGCCCGCCCTCCATTCGAACGTCATGCGCTGGCCGGCGTCGTTCCACACCGTGGTCGAGCCGCGGCCGGACAGGATCATGACGGTCTCTTCGAACAACTGCCGCTGGGGCGCGAGCGTCTTGCCCGGCGGGATCTCGCAGACGTAGCAGTCGTTGGAGGTGCGCGAGGCCTCGTGGTTCAGGAACACGCCCGTGCCGCCGCGCCGCGCCCAGGGCTTGAGTTCGACCGTGTGCAGGTTTCGCACGTAGGTCGAGCTGACGATGTCGAGCCCTTCGCTCTTCACCCAGCGGGTGTAGGGCGTCTCTTTTTCGGTCGCGAATTTCTTGGCGAACTCGTCGGAAACGACGGCGTCCTTGGCCATGCTCGCCTCTCCAGATGATCGCCGGGCCGCTTCGGGCGGGCCGTCGCCTCGGCGTGTTCTTCTATGTGGAACGATGTTCCAGGATTCGGCGGCAAAGTATCATCCGCGCCAGCGCGTGCCAAACGTCCAACCCGCATCCGGCCCGTTTCCGGCAACTCCCGGCGAGACGTGCCTGCGATGTGGGCACCGGGACGAGCTGTCACGGCCCGCTGGGTGACACTCCCTGCCCACCGTGCCAAAATCCCAGTGGGACCAATCACAAAACAACCAGAGGGAACGCCACGATGAGAGCTTCGGCGAATACGCTCGCTGCCATTCTGCTTGGAGCGCTGGCCGCCGGGCCGGCCGCAGCCCAGAGCTATCCGTCGCGCACCATCACCGCGATCATTCCGTTCGCCCCCGGCAACGCCAACGACATCACCGCGCGCATCGTGCTCGAGCAGGTCGGCAAGCAGCTCGGCCAGAGCATCGTGATCGACAACCGCGGCGGCGCGGGCGGCACGATCGGGGTCGGCGCCGCGGCCCGCGCCACGCCGGACGGCTACACCATCCTGTTCCATTCGTCCTCGTTCAGCGCAGCCTACGTCACGCACAAGACCCTGCCTTACGACACGATGAACGATTTCATCGCCGTGAGCGCCGTCGGCATTCAGCCGAGCGTGCTCGTGGCCGCGCCGTCCAAGGGATGGAAGACCGCCGCCGATCTGATCGCCGTCGCCAAGGCCAAGCCCGGCACGCTGAATTTCGCCTCGGCGGGGATCGGCGCGGCCTCGCATCTGGCCGCGGAGAAGTTCAACGTCGCCGCCGGCATCAAATCCCAGCACGTTCCGTTCAAGGGTCCGGTCGAGGCGCTGACCGAGGTAATGGCCGGCCGCATCGACTACTACTTCCTGCCACTTGCTCCCGCGCTGGCGCTGATCAAGGACGGCAAGGTCACGGCGCTGGCGGTCAGCTCCGACAAGCGCACGCAATTGCTGCCGGACGTGCCGACCACGGCCGAAGCCGGACTGCCAAAGGCGGCTTACGCATTCTGGAACGGCGTGTTCGTCCCGGCTAAAACGCCGCAGGACGTCGTCAAGCGGCTCTACGACGAGACGCAGAAGGCCATCGCCGATCCGGGCGTCAAGGAGCGGCTGGCGAAGCTCGCCATCGAGCCGTTGCCGATGTCGCAGCCGGAGTTCGACAAGTACTTCAAGGCGGACGTCACGGACACCGACGCGCTCGCGAAGGCGGCGGGCATCGAGAAGCAGTAGGGGCGCGGCAACGTCCGCACCGGGCGCGCTCCGGCAAGACGGAAGGAAAACCGACAGAATTGCACACTTAATCGAAGTCCACGGGAGGAATTGCCTATGAAGCGTCTGACAGTGTTGCTGGGGAGCGTGCTTGCGCTTGTCCTGGGCGGGGCGGCGGTGGCGCAGGACAAGTATCCATCGAAGCCCATCAAGATCGTCGTGCCCTACGCGCCGGGCGGAGCGACCGACATCACCGCGCGAATTTTCGGCGAGCAGTTCAAGAGCATCCTCGGCCAGCAGGTGGTGGTGGAGAACAAGGCCGGCGCCTTTGGCATTCTCGGCATCGAGGAAATGGCGCGGTCGAAGCCCGACGGATACACACTGTTCATCGGCAACGTCTCGACCAACGCGATCACGCCGGTGCTGTTCAAGAGCAAGTTCCAGATCGACTTCGAAAAGAGCGTGGTGTCGGTGTCCCGGCTGGCGATCTATCCGTCCTTCCTCATCACCACGACCTCCAACTTCGACATGAAGAGCGTCAAGGACGTGGTCGACTTCGCGAAGAAGAATCCGGGCAAGGTGCGCTACACCAGCGCCGGCGTCGGCTCCTTCCCGCATTTTGACATGGAGGTGTTCTCGCGGCGCGCAGGCGTGGACATGATCCACATTCCGAACAAGACCGGCGCGGCCGGCATGATCAACGACCTCGTGGTCGGCGACGCGCAGGTCGCGTTTCTCAACGCCGCAAGCTCGGCCTCGATGATCAAGGCCGGCAAGCTGCGCCCGGTCGCGGTGCTGGCCGAGCAGCGGTTGAAGGACTATCCCGATGTGCCCACGCTGGCGGAGGCAGGCTTCCCGGGCGTCGGCACGCTGCACTGGCAGAGCATGTTCGCTCCGGCCGACACTCCGAAGCCGGTGCTCGAAACGATCTTCAAGACGATTCAGCAGGCCGCCAAGGTTCCGGCCTTGCAGGAGGCGTTCTCCAAGCAGCTCGTGAGCGTGAAGCCGAACGATTCGCTGGAGGAGTCGCAGAAGTGGCTGAACGGCGAGCTGGCCTCGTGGCGCAAGATCACGTCCGAGGTGAAGATCGATCTGTCGAATTGACCGTACAGCGATGCCACGACGCCGGGGCGCATCGGGTGCCTCGGCGCGACAGTCTGGGGATCAATCATGAAACGCTTGAGCGTCGGGTTCGCATTTCTTGTCGCCGTTGGCTGCAGCTTTGCCATGGCGCAGGACAAATATCCCTCCAAGCCGATCAAGGTCGTCGTGCCGTTCGGGGCGGGCAGCGCGACCGACATCGTCATCCGCATCGTCGGCGATCAGATGCGGCACGAGCTCGGCCAGCAGATTGTGGTCGAGAACAAGCCCGGCGCGTTCGGCATCCTCGCCATCGAGGAAATGGTGAGGGCGCGGCCCGACGGCTACACCCTGCAGGTCGGCAACCCCGGCACCAACGTGCTCGCGCCGATCATCTACAAGGACAAGTTCAAGATCGACTACGACAAGGAGGTCGTGATGGTGTCGCGGATGGGCGAGGTGCCGCTCATTCTTGCCGCCACCGCCAAGGACTTCGCGCCCAAGACCTATGCCGAGTTCATCGCGCTGGCGAAGGCCAATCCGGGCAAGGTCCGCTACGCCAGCGTCGGCGTAGGCTCCAACAACCACTACGACACCGAGGCATTCGCGCAGTGGGCCGGTCTCAAGCTCATTCACATTCCGAACAAGGGCGGCGGCGCCGCCATCACCAACGATCTCGTTTCCGGCGACGCGCAGGTGGCGTTGGTCAACGCCGCAAGCTCGGCCGCGTGATCAAGGGCGGATTGCTCAAGGTCCTCGCGGTGATGGCCGAGGAGCGGATGCCGGAATATCCCGACGCTCCGACGCTGAAGGAGCTCGGCTACGCCAGCGGCAAGGGCCTGTGGTCGGCGTTGTACGCGCCGGCCAAGGCGCCGCCGGAGGTGCTCGACGCGATCCACAAGGCGACGGTGGCGGCGTTGAAATCCGCCCCGGTGCAGGAGGCGTTCAGGAAGCAGATGATCAAGGCGGTGCCGAACGCTTCCATCGCGGACGCCAGGGCGTGGAACGTGACGGAAGTTGCCCATTGGCGCAAGCTGACCGAGACGGTGAAGGTCGAAAAGCCGGAGTGATTCGCGCATCTGACTCTCTCCGCCCTCATCCTGAGGAGCGGTCCGAAGGACCGCGTCTCGAAGGACGAGGGCGGCCCCATCCTTCGAGACGCATCGCTTCGCGATGCTCCTCAGGATGAGGCCGTGAGAGGGCGGAGCGGAGCGCGTCGGAAGCCATTGAGAGTCAGCAATGAACGTCGAAGTGAAACTCTCCGACACGGCCTACAAGCTCCTGATCGAAAAAGATGTCGACGTGCCGATGCGCGACGGCGCGCGGCTGAAGGCCGATGTGTTCCGGCCGGACGACGGCGGGAAATTCCCGGCGATCCTCAATCTCGGGCCGTACCAGAAGGACAAGCTTTGGGTGCCGCCGCCGCAGCTTGCGGAGAAGGCGACGCCCCACATGAACTGGGAAACCGTCACCCCCGAATGGTGGGTGCCGAAGGGCTACGCTGCGGTGCGGGTGGACGGGCGCGGCAGCGGCAAGTCGCCGGGGCAGTGCGAGCCGTGGTCGCTCGCCGAAGCGGTCGACTTCTACGACGCGATCGAGTGGGCGGCGGCGCAGCCGTGGTGCAACGGCAAGGTCGGGCTCTCGGGGATTTCCTACTTCGCCATCAACCAGTGGTTCGTCGCCAACCTGCAGCCGCCGTCGTTGAAGGCGATCATCCCCTGGGAGGGCTTCGCCGACATTTACCGCGACGCGCTGTTTCACGGCGGAATCCTCAGCGTGTTCATGACCAACTGGATCATGGCGCACACGATGCACCATGTCATGGGCCGGGCGGCCCAGCACAATCCGGACGGCTGGCAGACCAACACGATGTGGCACTGGATGCACCACAACCTCGACAGCGGCGTGCTGCGTGGGTCGCAGGCGCAGTGGGACAGGATCACCGTGCCGTTTCTTTCGGTCGGCAACTGGACCGGCTTCGCGCTGCACCTGCGCGGCAACACCGAAGCCTTCATGCGCTCGAAGTCGAAGCACAAGAAGCTTCGCATCCACAACGGCTCGCATGTGCATCCGTTCTACACCGACGAAGGCAAGCGCGATCAGCTTCGCTTCCTCGACCACTGGCTCAAGGGCATCGACAACGGCGTGATGGATGAATCGCCGGTGAAGCTCGCGATCCGCAAGGGCAAGGACGAGATCGAGTGGCGCAGCGAGAACGAATGGCCGCTCGCGCGCACGCAATGGACGAAATTCTATTTCGATGTTTCGCCCCCACCCTTACTCTCCCCCGCAAGCGGGGGAGGAAAGGGTGGGGGTGAGGAGCCGCGCATGGGCAGCCTGGTGCGCGAGAAGCCGGCCAAGGCCAGTTCATGCACCTATCCGGCGTTCAGCCTCGGCACCATGGGCTCGACCTCGGCCGCCTCGTCGCAGGTGATGGGCGGCGGCATCAAGCCCGGCATGGGCATCGCGCTGTCGACGCCGCCGATGGAGCAGGACACCGAGATCACCGGGCCGTTGGCCGCGACCTTCCATGTGTCGAGCGAGAGCGAGGACATGGACCTGTTCCTCACGCTCCGTCATTTCGACGCCGAGGGGAACGAGATCATGGAAACCGGCCAGCAGGGCACGCCGGTGCCGGTGGCGAAGGGCTGGCTCCGCGCCTCGCACCGCGAGCTCGATCCGGAATTGTCGCTGCCGTACCGGCCGTACCACAAGCACACCCGGCGGCTGTTCCTGAAGCCCGGCGAGATCGTGAAGGTCGATGTCGAGATCTGGCCGACGTCGATGACGTTCAGCAAAGGCCATCGCATCCAGCTCGACGTGCAACCGCGCGATGGCATAGGCAGCCAGTCCTATCTGCACTATCACGCCGATTACAACACGGGGACGAACACGATCTATGCGGGCGGCGAGTATGAGTCGTATCTGCTGCTGCCGGTGATTCCGAAGTCCTGATGCATGAGTGACGCGCCGCGCCATTTCTTCTTCACCTCTCCCCGCTTGCGGGGAGAGGTCGCCCGCCGAAGGCGGGCGGGTGAGGGGGCGTATCGATCTGCCTGGGACCTGGAAGCGCCCCTCACCCCGGCCCTCTCCCCGCAAGCGGGGAGAGGGAGCGAAAGGCCGCGCGCGGAATGACATGAGCGACGCCGGTCAGCCCACAGCGAAACCATCCGGCTGGGACATCCTCGCCCGCGCCGACGTGCTGTCCGGGCTCCTGTTCATTGCCATCGCCGCGTTCGGATTGTGGGCCTCGCGCCACTACCCGGTCGGCACCGCGCTGCGGATGGGCACCGGCTACATGCCGCGCCTGCTGTGCTGGGTGCTGCTGGGCTTGGGTCTCATCGTTCTCGCCCAGGGTCTGCGCCAGCCGGCGCCGCCGCTGCGATCGTCGGCTCTGGCCTGGCGCGCGATGCTGTCGGTCACCTTGGGCCTCGTCGCGTTCGGCCTGTGCATTGAGCGGCTCGGCCTCGTTCTCTCCATCCTGCTGCTGACCGGG
The DNA here is from genome assembly GCA_945861855.1 of Rhodoplanes serenus. Classification (GTDB taxonomy): domain Bacteria; phylum Pseudomonadota; class Alphaproteobacteria; order Rhizobiales; family Xanthobacteraceae; genus Z2-YC6860. Next base: position 31,938 of record CAMAWG010000005.1, on the reverse strand, counting down.
ATCGGCGCGCAGGCGACGCGAAGCTTGCGGCCGCTGGAGACGGCGGTCGCGGCGCTGGCGCTGATCGCCCTGTCGTGGGGCGTCTTCATCGCCGGCCTGGGGCTGACCATCCCGGTCTGGCCCGACTGGTAGCGCCATGGAATTTGTCGACAACCTCGCCATCGGCTTCGGCGTCGCGATGACGCCCGCGAATCTAGGCTTCGCGTTCCTCGGCGCCATGGTCGGGACGCTGATCGGCGTGCTGCCCGGCATCGGGCCGATCGCGACCATTGCCATGCTGTTGCCGCTCACATTCCATCTGGAGCCACTGTCCGGCCTGATCATGCTGGCTGGCATCTTCTACGGCGCGCAGTACGGCGGCTCGACCACCGCGATCCTGGTGAACCTGCCGGGCGAGACTTCGTCGGTGATGACCTGCCTCGACGGCCACCAGATGGCGCGGCAGGGCCGCGCCGGCGCGGCGCTGGCGGTCGCGGCGCTCGCCTCGTTCTTCGCCGGCTGCATCGCGACGGCGCTGATCGCCGCCTTCGCGCCGCCGCTCGCCAAGATCGGCCAGTCGTTCGGCGCGCCGGAGTATTTCTCGCTGATGCTACTGGGCCTCGTCGCCGCGGTGGTGCTGGCGCACGGCTCGATCGTCAAGGCGGTGGCGATGATCGTGCTGGGCCTGCTCGTGGGCCTCGTCGGGACCGATGGCAACACCGGCGGCACGCGCTTTACCTTCGACATCCGGGAGCTGACCGACGGCATCGACGTCGCGACGCTTGCTATCGGCCTGTTCGGCGTCGGCGAGGTCATCTCGAATCTGGCGCGGCCGGAGGAGCAGCGCTCGGTTATCGCGGAGAAGATCACGAGGCTCTGGCCGACCGGCGACGACGTGCGGCGCTCGTGGCGGGCGGTGCTGCGCGGCACAGCGCTCGGTTCCATTCTCGGCGTGCTGCCCGGCGGCGGGGCCACCTTGAGCTCGTTTGCCGCCTACGCGCTGGAGAAGAAAATGTCGCGCGAACCGCAGCGCTTCGGCCGCGGCGCGGTGGAGGGTGTGGCCGCGCCCGAATCCGCCAACAACGCGGGCGCGCAGACCTCGTTCATCCCGATGCTGACGCTCGGCATTCCCGGCAACGCGGTGATGGCGCTGATGATCGGCGCGCTGACCATTCACGGCATCCAGCCTGGCCCGCAGATCATGTCGGAGCGGCCGCAACTGTTCTGGGGCATGGTCGCTTCGATGTGGATCGGCAACCTGATGCTGGTCATCATCAACCTGCCGCTGATCGGCATCTGGGTGCAGCTTCTCAAGGTGCCGTACCGGTTCCTCTACCTCGCGATCCTTCTGTTCTGCGCGATCGGCGTCTACACGGTGAACAACAGCTCGGCCGCGGTGCTGCTCGCGGCGTTCTTCGGCGTGGTCGGCTTTGTCCTGATGCGGCTCGACTGCGAGCCGGCGCCGATGATCCTCGGCTTCGTGCTGGGGCCGCTGATGGAGGAGAATCTCCGCCGTGCCATGAAGATCGCGAGCGGCGATCCGATGATCTTCGTGCAGCGGCCGATCAGCCTGGGGCTGCTGATCGCCGCCGCGCTGCTGCTCCTGGTCGTCGCCTTGCCGGCCATCCGCGGCAAGCGCGAGGAGGTATTCCAGGGGTGAGGTGCCGCGAGGTTGCGGCTACGGCGACCTCCTCCGGCATGCGGCTCATATTTTCGTCAATGTTAACTGCGTTCTGACCGGACCCCGAGGCTGGTCTCAGCCGCGCGTTTTTGGCATAGGCTTGCACCCATGACCGATCCGAATCCGGCCCCACCCAAGTCCCTCATGCTGTCCCGCCGCTTCGCGCCGCTGTTCTGGTGCCAGTTCTTCTCGGCGTTCAGCGACAACTTCCTCAAGAACGCCCTGGTGTTCCTGATCCTGTTCAAGATCGGCGGCTCGGCCGCCGAGTCCCTCATCACCCTGGCGGCGGCGGTTTTCATCCTGCCGTATTTCCTTTTCTCCGCGTTCGGCGGCGACGTGGCCGACCGCTACGACAAGGCCGTCGTGGCGCAGCGGCTGAAGCTCGCGGAGATCGGCGTCTCCATCATCGCGATCATCGGCTTCGTCATGCACTCGGTGCCGATCCTGTTCGTCGCGCTGTTCGCGTTCGGCGTGATCGGCTCGCAGTTCGGCCCGATCAAGTACGGCATCCTGCCCGACCTGCTCGACAAGTCGGAATTGCCGGCCGCCAACGCCCTGGTCGAGGGCGCGACCTTCATGGCCATCCTGCTCGGCACCATCGTCGGCGGCATGGCGGCGAAGGGCGGCGGCGATCCGGCGTCGTTCGCGGGGCTGATGCTGATCTTCGCACTCTTGTGCTGGGGATCGAGCCTGCTCATTCCGAAGGTCGGCTCCGGCGCGCCCGACCTGAAGATTTCCATCAACATCGTCTCCTCCACCGCGCGGCTGCTGCAAAGCCTGCGTTCTGAAAAGCGATTGTGGTGGGGCGCGCTGGTGACGAGCTGGTTCTGGCTTGTGGGCGCGGTGGTGCTGTCGCTCTTGCCGCCGCTGGTGAAGACCGTGCTCGGCGGCACGGAAGAGGTCGTGACGATGTTTCTCGCGGTGTTCTCCGTCGCGGTCGCGGTGGGCTCGGGCCTCGCCGCCTGGCTCTCGGCCGGCCGCATCGTGATCCTGCCGACGCTGATCGGGGCGATCGGGCTCGGCATCTTCGCGGTCGATCTCGGCTGGGCCACCTACGGCACGCCGCTCGCCATCGTTCCGGCCGGCGTCGGCGAGGTCTTCGGATCGAGCCGGGGCTTGCGGGTGATGATCGATCTCGCCGGCCTCGCCATCTCGGGCGGCCTCTATATCGTGCCGACCTTCGCTGCGGTGCAGGCCTGGGCCGGCGCCGACCGGCGCGCCCGCGTCATCGCCGGCGTCAACGTGCTCAACGCCGCCTTCATGGTCGGCGGCACCATCGTGATCGCGGCGCTTCAGGCATTCCACATCAGCACGCCGGCGCTGTTCATCCTGATCGGGCTTGCCACGTTCGGCGTTGCGGCCCTGATCCTGTGGACCATGCCGGCCAATCCGGTGATGGATTTCCTCTCCATCCTGTTTCGAGTGCTCTACCGGGTCGAACTCCGGGGCGTCGAGAACCTCAACGACGCCGGCCACAATCCGATCATCGCGCTCAACCACACGAGCTTCCTCGACGCGGCGCTGGCGCTGTCGCTCCTGCCCAAGGACCCGGTGTTCGCCATCGACAGCGCCATGGCGCAGCACTGGTGGGTGAAGCCGTTCCTGCGCTTCACCCGCGCCATGCCGCTCGACCCCACGAAGCCGATGGCGACCCGCACCCTGATCAACGCGGTCAAGGCCGGCGAACCGCTGATCATCTTCCCGGAGGGGCGGCTCACGGTCACCGGCAGCCTGATGAAGATCTACGACGGCGCCGGGCTCATCGCCGACAAGACTGACGCCTTCGTCGTGCCGGTGCGGCTCGAAGGTCTCGACTCGACGCCGTTCACCCGGCTCGACAAGTCGCAGATCCGCCGCCGCTGGTTCCCCAAGGTCACCGTGACCGTGCTGGAGCCGGTCAAGCTCACGGTCGATCCCGCGCTCAAGGGCAAGCACCGCCGCATGGCCGCGGGCGCGGCGCTCTACGAGATCATGTCGAACCTCGTCTACCGCACCACGTCGATCGAGCGCACCGTGCCCGAGGCGCTGATCGAGGCGGCGGAGGTCCACGGCATGGGCCGCGTCGCGGTCGAGGACCCGGTGACGGGAACGCTGACCTATCGCAAGCTCTTGATGGGCGCGCGCATCCTCGGCCAGAAGCTGATGCCGCTCGCGCCCGAGGGCAAGCCGATCGGGCTGATGCTGCCCAATGCCAACGGCGCGGCGGTGTCGCTGATGGCGCTGATGTCGGCCGGCCGCGTGCCGGCGATGATCAACTTCACCGCCGGCGTCGCCAACGTGCTGGCGGCCTGCAAGGCGGCGAAGATGGACACCATCCTCACCTCGCGCGCCTTCATCGAGAAGGGCCGGCTCGACGCGCTGGTCGCGGGACTGCAGAAGGAAATCAAGATCGTCTATCTCGACGACATCCGCACCACGATCGGCACGATGGACAAGCTGCGCGGCTTCTGGAATTGCAAGAAGCCGCTGGTCAAGCGCAAGCCCGGCGACTGGGCCGCGGTGCTGTTCACCTCCGGCTCCGAGGGCACGCCCAAGGGCGTCGTGCTGTCCCACCGCAACATGCTGGCTAACGCTGCGCAGGCGGCGGCCCGCATCGACTTCGGCCGGCAGGACAAGGTGTTCAACGTGCTGCCGGTGTTCCACTCCTTCGGGCTCACGGTCGGCCTCGTGTTGCCGCTCGTCTCCGGCGTCCGCATCTATCTCTATCCGTCGCCGCTGCACTACCGCATCGTGCCGGAGCTGGTGTACGGCGTAAACGCCACCATCTTGTTCGGCACCGACACCTTCCTCAACGGCTATGCGCGCGCCGCGCATGCCTACGACTTCCGCTCGCTGCGCTACATCCTGGCCGGTGCGGAGCCGGTAAAGGAATCGACGCGGCGGGTGTATCTGGAGAAATTCGGGCTGCGCATCCTCGAAGGTTATGGCGTCACCGAAACCGCACCGGCGCTCGCTCTCAACACGCCGATGTTCAACAAGTTTGGCACGGTCGGCCGGCTGCTGCCGGGCATGCAGGCGCGGCTGGATAAGGTGGAAGGCGTCGACGAGGGCGGCCGGCTGTTCGTCAAGGGTCCGAACGTCATGGCCGGCTATCTGCGCACGGAAAATCCGGGCGTACTGGAGCCGCCGCCGGAGGGCTGGCACGACACCGGCGATATCGTCACCATCGACAAGCAGGGCTTCATCGCCATCAAGGGCCGCGCCAAGCGCTTCGCCAAGATCGCGGGCGAGATGATCTCGTTCGCGGCAGTGGAGGCGCTCGCCGGCGAGCTGTGGCCGGACGCGCTGTCGGCGGTGGCGTCGGTTCCGGATGCCCGCAAGGGCGAGCGGCTGATCCTGGTGACGCAGAAGAAGGACCCGGCGCGCAGCGAGTTCCAGGCCTTCGCGCGCTCGCGCGGCGCCACCGAGATCATGGTGCCGGCCGAGATCGTCTACCTGGAAAAGATGCCGGTGCTCGGCACCGGCAAGATCGACAACATGGCGGTGACCAAGCTGGTGAAGGAGCGTTTTGCGGCGGCGGTCGCGGCGCAGCCGGTGGCGGCGGCAGGAGCGTAGCGCCGGACTGAGCGATCACCGCGCATGTTCTGCAAGGCCGGTCATTAGCTCGACCGCCTGATCGTTCGAGAGGCCCTGACGCTGCAGCGAGCGCCAGGCAAAAAAATCGGTCGCATGGCCGAGAGCCGGGCGAAGCCTCGACGCATTGCGGCGGGGCCATGCACCCGCCAGCACTTCGATGACGCGATCGAGATGCCGCACGCTCCTTTCGGAAAAGCGCCGGATTTCCGGCGTGTCCTCAAGGTCGCGAAGAATGTTCCAGAGCGCCGTCTCGTTGGTCGTGTAATAGGCATAGAGCTCGCCGAGCCCGCGCTTCAGCCGCGCCTCGGGGTCGCTGATGTGCAGCCAGGGCTCCGGATCGGGCGGCGGGTGTTGTGCCCAGTGGTGGCTGGTGCACGCCGTGAACAGAGCCTCGGTCGTGGGGAAATGCCGGTATACCGTCGGGCGCTCGACGCCCGCGCGTTCGGCGATCGCGAGGATGCTGGTGCGGGCCGGACCGAGCGTGGTGTGCAGCTCGACGGTGGCTTCGACGATCCGCTCCCGCGTCTCGTTCTGCCGCTCGGCGCGCTGTTTCAGCCGGTAGGTTCTCGCCATCGCCGTCCTCGGTGAATCATATTCAAGCTATTGGGATTCAAAGACAATAAAATATTCGCGTTCATCACTGTATTGTGATTGAAAAATCGCGGACGATATCGTTATACATCTGTGTATCATTAAATCAACTGAAAGGTGCTGCATGAATCCCCAGGTCACCGAAGCTTTAGATCGCATGTTTCGCCTGTCCGTGTTCATCCCGGACATCGCGGGCCCGCGGGCGCTGCCTTCCACCGCTTTCCCGTCGTGGGTCAGGGGCCGCAGTTGTCGCGATGCGGCCTGTGCGGGATGCCCCGGTTGCCTTCCGCCGCGACGGTCGAGATAGGAGCCGCCCATGGATGCCAGGATCGACGAAATCGGCGAGGGCATTGTCCGCATCTCGGTGTTCGTGCCCGACATCGCGCCGCCTGCGGGCTTTACCTTCAACCACTTCCTCGTCAGGGGCGATGAGCCGCTGTTGTTTCACTGCGGCCTGAGCAAGATGTTTCCGGCCGTGTCTGCCGCGGTCGCCCGGGTCATCCCGCTCGAACGGCTGCGTTGGCTGAGCTTCGGCCATTTCGAGTCCGACGAATGCGGCGCGATGAACGAATGGCTGGCCGCGGCGCCGCAAGCGCAGGCCGCGCACGGCATGACCGGCTGCATGGTGTCGCTCAACGATATGGCGTCGCGCCCGCCGCGCGTGCTGTCGAACGGCGAGGTGATCGATCTCGGCGGGAAGCGGGTGCGTTACATCGATACGCCCCACGTCCCGCATGGCTGGGACGCCGGGGTTCTGTTCGAGGAGACGAGCCGCACGCTGCTCTGCGGCGACTTGTTCACGCACACCGGCAACGGACGCGCGCTCGTCACCCAGGACATTGTCGGGCCTGCGCTCGCGGCGGAGGACTATTTCCAATACACCTCGCTTTGTCCCTCGACCGCGCCTGCCATCGGCCGGCTCGCGGAGCTGGCCACCGCCAGGCTGGCCGTCATGCACGGCTCGTCTTTCGAGGGCGATGCCGCGGCGGCGCTCAAGAGCCTGGCGGGCGCGTATGACGAACGGTTGCGGCGGGCGATGGGCGACGGGTTGATAACTGCGGCGTAGCGCGTCACGGGCGCCGGGCCTGACCAGGTGCGATTGAGGCAACGGCGTTCCATTGCTACGCTTGCCCCAATCCCACGGAGACCCGCCATGAACGTCAACGCCAAGCCGTCATCGACCTTCAAGCTCGAAGCCGTCCACCCCGATCCGTCGCAGGCGTACAAGATGCCCTACGCGCCTGCGATCAAGATCGTTGGCGCCTGCGATCTGATGTTCCTGTCAGGCGCGACCGCCTCGCCGCTCTACCACAACCATCCGCACCAGGATCACGAGCACGTCCATCCGCATTCGATCGAGCAGCAGACCAGGAATGCGATGGACGCGATCAAGTCGATCCTCGACAGCCAGGGCGCGACCTGGCGCGATGTCATCAAGGTGACGAAATATCTCACCGACTTCCGCGAGGCCGACGCCATGCACAAGACCATGGCGGCCTATTTCGGCGACTGGCTGCCGGCCAGCACCACGGTGTGCATCAACCAGCTCTCGTCGCCCGGCGCGCGCATTGAGCTCGACATGATCGTGGCGCTGCCGAAGTCGGCGGGGAAGTAACGGTGGCGATTGCGCTCTCCCCCCGAGGGTGCTTTGCACAAAATGCCGTTGGTGTGGAATGGATGCTAACGAGCGCAGTTGGTGGGCTAAGCGGCGACTGACGTACAATATTCTGTTGGTTTTTGCAGGCTTGGCTGCATTTGTAGGCATGGCCATAGCTGGCGAAACAGTTTGTGCCACCGATCCAGATTTCGAGATGACGGCCATTACAATCCCATTTCAGGCCGTGGGCTATATCGTCGTCATGGCGATTGCGAACGGGCTGTATGGGTTAGGGCCGGCAGTCGAGCGATGGTTCAAGCCGCATAATCCATTTCTCTATCGACGTATTGCGTTCGGTGCTGGCGCAACCTTATCCGTTGCGGTTCCGCTTCTTGTGCCTTTGGCGCTGATTGTTAGTTGCGTTATGTCGCGAACTCCCTAAGCCGCGCATCGAACTCGACATGCTCGTGGCGCTGCCGAAGTCGGCGGGGAAGTAGGGCCTCTCGTGTCCCGGGCGCAGCGCAGCGCGGTAGCGGTGCGCTGCTGACCCGGGACCCCGGTTGTTTTCGAAGCCCTTAAGCTGGACCCCGCATCTGCGGTGCATCGCTATCGCGCTGCACCGCGTGCGGGGAACGCACTCTGAGCGCGAGAAAAAACTACTCCGCCGCCTGCACCTGCGGCTTCTTCTTCGCCCAGTAATCCGCCTGCGCCTTGGAGCGCCTGAGCGCCTCCTCGGTCTCGAAGCCCGGCGCCATCGAGCCGTCCTCGCCGGCCAGGATCTGATGGTGCTCGATGTTGAGCGTGCGGAGCCACCGCTGCTGACCCATCGTCAGGGCGATGAAATAGCCGATCTCGACCAGCTCTGGCTCGCTGAAGTGCTTGTGCAGCCGCGCCCAGAATTTCTCGTCCACCGGCAGGTCCCAGGTGATCGCCTCGGCGTAGGACAGCGCGGCCTTCTGCTTGTCGTTGTAGCGGGTCGAGGCCTCGAAGTTGATCAGGTCCTTGACGTGGTCCTCGATCACCTCGCCCGCTTTCGCGGCCTTGATCGAGCGCTGGTTGCCGCAGAACTCGCACAGCACCGAGCGTGAGACATAGAGCCGGCACAGCTCCTTGATGGCGTGGTCGGCGACGCCGGTGTGGAACACGTCGCGCCAGGAGTTGGCGAAGGACCAGAACACCGCGGGGACGTGCGCCCGGATCGCCTGGCTCTCCGGCCGCGGCGTGCCGTAGCTCTTGCAGCGGTCGAGCTCCGCCAGCATGGCGGCGTCCTTCATCGTCTTCGGATCGATGTAGCTGATGTACGGCTTGCTCATCGTGCTGCGTCCTTATGCTTTATGCATTGTTGTTGCCCGGCAGGGCAGGCTTAACGTCCGTTAGCCATTTTGCTCCATTCGCGCCGGCCGATCAATGTTGGGCACGGTGACGGCGCGTTCGCCCATCTGCGAGCCTGCGCCGCGGCGCGCGAAATCGGTTAGGGTTTATCGTTCCTTCGCGCGCGGCGCATTCAAATCAAATGCGAATCGACGCGCTCATTTTTCATAAAGACTATCGCTTCAACCAATCTTCAGCATAGCCGGATTTGCCGGCATTACTTCACCAATTCAACACCAGCAACCCTCGATATTGACCGCGGGAAGACCGCAGGAATTGCGGCGTCAAACGAGGGACATGGCGTGCGTACAAGTACCATCGTGATGATCGCCTTCGCCGTGCTGTTCGGCCTGCTCGCGGTTTTCGTCGCGCAGTCCTGGCTCAACAGCGCAGCCGAGCAGCGCATGAAGAGTCTCGAAGCCAACAAGAAGCCGGTCAGCACCAGCACGATCGTGGTCGCATCGAAGCCGCTGCGGTTCGGCAACGAGCTCACTGCGTCGCACCTGCGCGAGGCGGCGTGGCCCGAGGCGTCGCTGCCGAGCGGCTCGTTCGCCAAGATCGCGGACGTTCTCTCCGGCGGCAAGCGCGTGGCGCTCACCGCGATCGAGCCGAACGAGCCGGTGCTCGGCTCCAAGATCACCGGCCCGGGCCAGCGCGCCACGCTGTCGGCGATGCTGCGCGACGGATTGAAGGCGGCGACCGTGCGCGTCAACGACATCGACGGCGTCGGCGGGTTCGTCCTGCCGGGCGATCATGTCGATGTCACGCTGACCCGCCAGGTCGACAAGACCAACGCCGGCAACGAGGTCGTTCTCCAGAACGTCCGCGTTCTCGCGATCGATCAGATCGCCGACGAGCGCATCGACAAGCCGGCCGTGGTCAAGGCGGTCACGCTCGAGGTCGATGTGGTCGGCGCGCAGAAGCTTTCGCTGGCGGCTTCGGTCGGCAGCCTGACGCTGATGCTGCGCAAGGCCGGCGAGGCCAACAACCAGTACACGCGCCGGATCACGCTCAGCGATCTCGGCACGCCCTCGACGCCGACGGCGGCGCCGAAGGGCCCGACCGGCATCACCACCGTGTCGGTGCGGCGCGCGGCGACGCGCGAGGAATACAGCGTGCCGATCGAGGGCACGGATCTGCACGCAGCCCACGACGGGGGTCGTTAGCTGCGCGCCAACTGCAATTCGGGGAAGGCAAAAACAATGGACGGGGACTGGGACATGAAAAACTGGAAAGCGCTGCGGGCATCGGGCCTGGCATTTGCCGCCGCCGCGATGGTTGTGGTTGGCGGGTTGCTGATTAGCAGCGACGCGCTGGCGCAGCGGTCGATCCAGATCGGCGGCGCCAAGCGCACCGCCACGGTGAGCGTGTTCATCGGCAAGACCGAGGACGTGCGCACCGACACGAGCTTCGTCGAGCTGACGGTGGGCGACCCCGACGTGGCCGACGTCAATCCGCTCACCGACCGCTCGCTCTCGATCCTCGGCAAGAAGAACGGCACGACCCGCGTGTCGGCCTATGCCGAGGGCAAGAAACTGATCGGCGTGTTCGACGTCGAGGTGGTGTACGACACCTCGCTGCTGCAGACCGAAATCCGCCGCCGCTTCCCGCATGCCGGGCTGCGGGTGACCGCGGTCAACGGCCGCATCATGCTCTCCGGCAACGCGCCCGACGGCCCGACCGTCGACAAGGCGGTGCAGATCGCCAAGCAGTTCGGCCCGGACGTGATCAATTCGGTGAACGTGCTGCAGCCGCAGCAGGTCATGCTGGAGGTGCGGTTCGTCGAAGCCACCCGCCAGGCCGGCCGCGATCTCGGCGTGCAGTGGAACGTGTTCGGTCAGCGCAATCTGATCAACGTCGGCAACCGTGCGCCGGCCAGCCAGCTTCCGGTCACCAACACCGGCGGCGGCCTGTTCTCGCAGCCGGGCGTGACGACCGGCGGCCCGAATGTCACCACGCCGACCATCTCGCCGATCGCGATCGCCGGCGTGCTGTCCGGCACGGCGCCGTTCGGCGTGATCGTCAGCAAGCTGCTCGCGGCCGGCATCGAGACCGACATCATCATCAACGCGCTCGAACAGAAGGGCATTGCCCGCTCGCTGGCGGAGCCCAATCTGGTGGCGCTGTCGGGCGACACCGCGAGCTTCCTCGCCGGCGGTGAGTATCCGGTGCCGGTGCCCGGCGCGCTCGGCCAGGTCACCATCGACTACAAGCGCTTCGGCGTCGGCCTCGCCTTCACGCCGACGGTGCTGTCCAACGGCCTGAACAACATCAAGATGGAGCCGGAGGTGAGCCAGCTCGACTTCAGCCGCCCGGTTACCATCGGCGGCATATCGGTGCCGCCGCTGATCGTGCGCCGCGCCTCGACCACGGTCGAGCTGCGCGACGGCCAGAGCTTCGTGATCGGCGGCCTGCTGCAGAGCACCGGCAAGAATGCGATCTCGCAATTGCCCTGGCTCGGCGACGTGCCGGTGCTCGGCGCGCTGTTCCGCAGCGCTTCGTACCAGAAGGAAGAGACCGATCTCGCCATTATCGTCACGCCGCGGCTGGTGCGTCCGGCGCGGCCGGGCGACGTCATCAAGACGCCGCTCGACACGTCGCCCGCGGTCAACGACGTCGATCTGTTCCTGATGGGCAAGACGGAAATCACCCCCGCCACGGCCAAGCGCGTCGCCGGCATCCCGCCGCGTGACTTCACCGGCCACATGCTCGATCTGCCGAAAGGAGGCGCCGATGTGCTCTCGGTCCGCAACTAGGGCGATCGCCGCCGCGGCGCTGCTGGGCGCGATGCTCGGCGGCTGCTCGGACATCTACTTCGATCGCCGCGATACGGTTTCGCTCGCCTCCGGCGAGGCGATGGCCGCCAACCGCGTGACGCATATGATCGATCCATGGCCGGTGGCCAGCGGCCGGCGCAACATCGCCTACAACGGCGAGAAGGCCGCGGCCGCCTCGGAGCGCTACCGCACCGGCCGGGTCATCCCGCCGGTCAACGCGATGACCAGTTCGGCCGCCTACAACCAGGCGCCGCCGGCGGCCAGCGCCCCGGCCTCGTCGGCGCCGGCCGCAGGCGCCCTCGGCAGCCCGGTCAAGTAGCCGGGCCGCGTCAGCAAGAGACCACGCGATGCGAATGAGCAAATCTTCGGATGCTGCGAACAGGACCGTGGTGGCGGTGCTCACCGGGGATCCGGCGTTCGAGCAGTCGGTGCGCCAGACCTTCGGCGCCAGCGGCGCCATCGAGCTGCGCATCGTGCCCGGCTCGGTCGCCAGTATGGACGGTTTCGACACCGAAGGCGTCACCGTCGTCATCATCGATCTCGATGCCAGCCGGAACGAGGAAATGGCGGCGCTGGAGCGGATGATGCTCCGGGTCGGCGCCTGGCCGCCGGTGCTGGTGGTGACGCAGGATTTCGATGCCGAGGTGGCGCGCAGCCTGTTGCAGATGCGGGTCGCGGATTTCCTGGTCAAGCCGGTGCAGCCGGTCGAGCTGGTACGGACCTGCGCGCGGGTTGCCCGCTCCTCTGCGGCCGAGACCAAGGAAGCGCAGATCTACACATTCACTCCCGCGGTCGGCGGGGCCGGCGTCACCACGCTGGCGATTCAGACCGCGCTGCTTCTCATCAACAGCGGCCAGCGGGTCCGCCTCACGGTCTGCCTCGTCGATCTCGATTTCCAGCATGGCGCCTGCGCCGACTATCTCGATATCGAGCCGCGGCTGGACCTCAAGGAAATCGAGCCGCGCCCGGAGCGGCTCGACCGGCAGCTTCTCGAAATCATGCTGTCGCACCACGCCTCCGGCCTTGAAGTGATCGCGGCGCCGAACCGCCCGGCCGAAATGCGCACCTTCGATCCGGACATGGTCACGCGGCTCCTCGATCTCGTGTCGTCGCACTTCGACTACGTCGTGATCGACATGCCGCGCACCTGGTTCTCGTGGACCGACAGCGTCCTGCTCGGCACCAACAGGCTGTTCATCGTCAGCGAGATGACCGTTCCGAGCATCCGCCAGGCGAAGGGTCTGGTCGCCGCCATCCGCGAGCGGCTCGGCGACGGGCCGCGGCCGCAGGTCATCGTCAACCGTTTCGAGCAGCGGATGTTCGACCCGGGCCTGAAGAAAGCCGACATCGAGCAGGCGCTCGGCGCCGATTTCGCAGGCACCGTCCCGAACAACTACCGGCTGGTGCGCGAGGCGATCGACCGCGGCATCCCGCTCGACGAGGTCAAGCCGGGAAACAACATCACCACGCAGCTCAGGCGGCTGATGCTGCCGCAGAGCGCCGCCAAGCCGGCAGCGCCCGCGGTGTCCGGCCTCGTGAAGAAACTCAGCCTGTCGCTGGCGAAGTAGGAATTGGGCGAAATGAACATGGCCGGCCGCTTCAGTCTCCGACGCAACACCGGGCCCGAGCCCGCGATCGAAGCGCCGCCGCCCGCGGCTGCGCCGATGTCGTGGATGGCTCCCGAGCCGGAGCCCGCCAAGGACAAGCTCCCGGCCGAGCCGGCCAGTCCGCTGCTGTCCGACAAGCTGCTCGACGCCAAGGTCCGGCTGCACCGCAGACTGATCGAGGAGATCAATCTCTCCGCGCTGGAGAAGCTGCCCGAAGACGAGATGCGCCAGCACATCCAGCAGCTCGTCACCCAATACATCGTGGTCGAACGCCTGGCGCTGAACACGCAGGAGCTCAACGAATTCGTCGCGGAAATCCTCGACGAGATGACCGGGCTGGGGCCGCTCGAGCCGCTGCTCAAGGACCTGAGCATCAGCGACATTCTGATCAACGGCCACGAATCGACCTTCGTCGAGCGCGGCGGCCTGCTTGAGCCGGTCGCCTGCCGCTTCAAGGACGAGGCGCATCTTCTGCGCATCATCAACAAGATCGTCTCGGCGGTCGGCCGCCGGGTCGACGAATCGCATCCGCTCTGCGACGCGCGCCTGCTCGACGGCTCCCGCGTCAACGTCGCGGTGCGGCCGATCGGCGTGGACGGGCCGCTCGTCTCGATCCGGAAATTTTCCAAGAAGCCGTTCAACCTGAACAAGCTGATCGACATCGGCGCGATTAAGCCGCAGATGGCCGAGCTGCTCGCCGCTGCGGTGAAGTCGCGCATCACCACGATCATCTCGGGCGGCACCGGCTCCGGCAAGACCACGATGCTCAATGCGCTGTCGGCGTTCATCTCGGAAAAAGAGCGGCTCATCACCATCGAGGACGCGGCCGAGCTGCAACTGCAGCAGCCGCATGTCGCGCGCATGGAGACGCGGCCGCCCAACATCGAGGGCAAGGGCGAGATTCGCCAGCGCGAGCTGGTCAAGAACGCGCTCCGCATGCGCCCCGAGCGCATCATTCTCGGCGAGTGCCGCGGCGAGGAGGCCTTCGACATGCTGCAGGTGATGAACACGGGCCACGAAGGCTCGATGGCCACCATCCACGCCAACAACCCCCGCGAGGCGATCTCGCGCCTCGAGCAGCTTGTCGGCATGGCCGGCCTGCCGATGACCATCGCCTCGGTCCGCGGCCAGATCGCTGCCGCCGTCCGCATGATCGTGCAGCTCCAGCGCATGTCCGACGGCAAGCGCCGCGTCACCTCCGTCGCCGAGATCACCGGCATGGAGGGCGACATCGTGCAGATGCAGGAAATCTTCAAATACGTGCGGACCGGGACCGCCGACGACGGCACCGTCGAGGGTCATTTCGTCGCGACCGGCGTGCGGCCGCGGTTCCTCACCGAGCTGGCCGCGCGCGGCATCAAGATTGCCGGCAGCACCTTCGACCCCAGCAAGCCGCTGTAGACGGGTTTGCAGATGGACTTTGGACTGATGAGTGTCTCTCAACCCTCGCAACACAGGCAGCGGGCTCCCTCCCCCCCTGTGGGGGAGGGTTGGGGTAGGGGTCTTCTCTTCTTCGTGCGCACTCGATCCCCAGCTCCCCACCCCCGACCCCTCCCCACAAGGGGGAGGGGAGCGCGGCGCCGTTGCGGCAGCTCCATGCATCAATCGCCAAGAAACGAGCTCTGGCAGTGATCCCGTTCGAGATCGACACGATCTACGTGATCTATCTGTTCGTGGCGCTCGCCGCGGGGCTGTTCGCCGAAGGCATCTATCTGCTGTTCTTCAACACGCGGTCGTACCGCAAGAACATCAACCGCCGCCTGCGGCTGTTGGACAACCAGCCCGACCGCGAAGCCATGCTGGTGCAATTGCGCCGCGAGCGGGGCTTGAGCACCGCCGGCGACTACCGGCTGCCGCTGGTCGCACTCAACCGGCTGATCCTGCAGTCCGGCCTGACGGTCGGCATCGTCAAGCTCGCGATCTACGTTGCCGTCACCACGATGTTTGCCTTCGGCCTGGTGATGGCGACGCGCGAGAATCTGCTTGAGGCCTGCGGCGCCGCGCTGTTCTGCTGCACGCTGCTGCCGCTTCTGGTGCTCAAGTTCAAGCGCGCCCGGCGGCAAAGGAAGTTCGGCGCGCAGTTCCCCGATGCGCTGGACATCATCGTGCGCAGCCTGCGCGCCGGGCACCCGGTGCCGATCGCCATCACCATGGTGGCGCGCGAGATGGCGGATCCGGTCGGCGGCGAGTTCGGCATCGTCGCCGACGAGATCACCTACGGCGCCGATCTCGAAACCGGCATGCGCAATCTGTATTTCCGCATCGGCCAGGACGACCTGCCGCTGTTCGTGACTGCGGTGGCGATCCAGAGCTCGACCGGCGGCAATCTCGGCGAAATCCTGGAGAATCTTTCCGCGGTGATCCGTCAGCGATTCAAGATGCGGCGCAAGATCAGGGCGCTGGCGTCCGAGGGCCGCGCGTCGGCGATGATCCTGTCGTCGCTGCCGATCCTGATGTTCCTGGTGATCCAGGTCGTCACGCCCGAATTCTACGCCAGCGTCTGGCACGAGGACCTGACCAAGATGTGCCTCGCTGCGGCCGGCTGCTGGATGGGGGTCGGCAACTTCATCATGTACCGCATGGTCAATTTCAAGATTTGAGCAGAGGCTCTCGATGGGCGGCTTTGAAATGCTCCTGAGCGACGGCAACACCACCCTGGTCGGGGTGCTGGTGTTTCTCGCCGCCGCCACGCTCACGTTCTGCATCATGGCGGTGGTGCGTGTGCAGGGCTCGGTGAAGCGCCGCGCCGCTAACATCGGCGGCGGGCTCGCCGATATGGAACGCTCCGGCGGGTCCCGCTCGTTGCGGCATTCGAGCTTGAAGGCCGCGGCGCGCGTCGTCGAATACACCGCCAAGCATTATTCGGTGGGCAACAACGAAGAGACCAAGGTGCTGCGCCGCCGGATGATCCAGGCCGGCATCTACGACCAGCGCGCGGTGGCGTACTTCTTCCTCGGCCGCACCGCGTTCGCCATAGCCTTTGCGGCGCTGGCCTTCTTCTTTCTTCCGATGGAGCAGGGCACGCCGCACTTCTGGCTGTTCAGCGGGCTCGGCGGCATCGTCGGCTATCTGGCGCCGAGCCTCTACATCGACAAGCGCATCAGGAGCCGCAAGGCCGAGCATCAGGCCGACTTTCCCGATTTCATGGACCTGCTGGTGGTGTGCGCCGACGCAGGTCTCAGCATGGAGGCGTCGCTGGAGCGCGTCGGCCGGGAGCTGGGCGATTCCTATCCGTCGCTGACCGCCAACATCCACATGACCAATCTCGAGATCCGCGCCGGCAAGACCATGAGCGCCGCGCTCGAGCACTTCGGCGACCGTCTCGGCATCGAGGAGGCGCGCTCGTTCGCGACGCTGATCCAGCAGTCGGCGGAGCTGGGCTCCAGCATCACCGATGCGCTGCGGGTCTATTCGGACGACATGCGCCACAAGCGGCTGTCGCGCGCGGAGGAGAAGGCCTACAGCCTGCCGGCCAAATTGGCGGTGCCGATGATGATCTGCATCTTCCCGGTGCTGTTCGTCGTCATCCTGCTGCCGGTGTTCGTGCGGCTGCATCTCGGGAATTATTGAACCGGCCTCCGCGCCTTGAAGGCGCGGCGGCAAGGTTACATCGAAGCCTGGAAGTTCTGCACAGGCACCGGGGCCGGTGGCCGGGGCGGCGCGGATTCCGAAAACCAGCCCGCCACCGAGCGCGCCGCCCGCTGCGGCATCTGCTGGACCGCCGTCGTGGCGCTGAGCAGCTTGCTCATGACGGTGTTTTCGCTTCCGGGCGGCTGAACCGCCACCGCTTGCGGCTGCTCGGGGCCGAGCATGATGGGCGGCGCGACCGGAGCGCTTGCAACCTGGCGTGGTGCTGCCGGATCGCCGGGCTTGCGCGATTGCGGCGTGACGGTGTTGGCCGGGAGCGGCTTCGGCTGGGAGGCTGCCGCCTTGACGCGCTTTGCCTCCCGCTCCGCGTCGGGGCTGGCCACGGTCTCTGCGGTCTCGCGGGGGACGATCCTGAAGACCGCCTCCGCGTTGATCGCGGCCTCGACCGGTGCCGCGTCCGTCGTGATGTCCGGGGCCTTGGCAAGGTTGCTCAGCAGCAGAACGCCCACGGTGGTGACCACCGCGGCCGGCACAAGCTGATAGGCCAGCTTTGGAAAGAGCCGGGCGAGCAGTGGATTGATCGAAAGCACGGGCGTCCCCCTCGAGCGAAGCGGCGAGCGGGCCATATCACCACCGCTTCGGGGCCGAACCGGGGCGCAATAGCGGAGATTTGTCGGCACCCGGTTAACCCGGCAACTTTCACGCGAACGAATTATTCGCGTGAATTATCAATTGCTTATAGCCACTCTCCAGCAGAGCAAAATCTTAACCACCTGGGCCTAGCCGCGCACCGTCCCGGAGTGCGTGATGGGTTTGCGAGTCAGTCGCGTCGTCCTCGCCGCCGTGAGCCTGCTCTGGCTCGCGGGCTGCGAGACCATATCCACCTCCGATAATCCGTTCGTGAAGCTCGGCGACAAGCTCCGCGCGCCCTCAGGCAGTGCTGCGCCCGACAGCGAGACCACCGGCTCGATTTTCACGCCCGATGTGCCCGGCACGCCGCCGCCGGCAACGCCCGAGCTTCTCGGCACCGACCCCAACGACGATCTGAGCGTTGGCAAGAAATATTTCCGGCAGGGCAGCTACGGTCTGGCCGAGCGGCATTTCCGCAGGGCGGTGGAATTGCATCCGCGCGACGCCGAAGCCTGGGTCGGGCTCGCCGCGGCCTACGACCGCCTCAAGCGCTTCGATCTCGCCGACCGCGCCTATGGGCAGGCCATCAAGATTGTCGGGCCGACGCCCGAGATCATGAACAACCAGGGCTTCTCCTACATGCTGCGCGGCGACTATGGCCGCGCCCGCGCGACGTTACGCGCGGCGCAGGCCAAGGACCCGAAAAGCCCCTACATCGCCAACAATCTGCGGCTGCTGGACGAGAGCGCACGCAAGGCCAAGGCGATCAATTAGGCGACGCTCCGGCTGCCCCGATTGCGCTGCCCTTTCGCGTGCATAAGTATTCTCGCGGGCGAACGGCACCGCCTCCCGGAGACTTCCTTGTTCGACGTCATCAAGAGCCTCGTCGCCGATCTGCTCGGCGTGTCGTCGACGGAACGCATTGCGCTTCGCCATCGCGCGGCGGCGCGCAGCAGTGGCGCATGACGCCGGTCACCGTCATCACCGGCGCTTCGGCCGGTATCGGCCGGGAGCTGGCGCGCGTCTTTGCGGGCAACGGTCACGCTCTGGTGCTGGTGGCGCGCCGCGAAGCTCGGCTGAACGAGCTGGCCGATGAGATCGCGGCGGCTGGCCGTACGAGGCCGGTGGTGCTGGCGATTGACCTTGCGCTGCCGGACGCCACGGCGCGGATCGGCGAGGCTCTGGCCGCCCGCGCGCTCGAGCCGCAGTACATCGTCAACAACGCGGGCTTCGGGCTGGTCGGCCGCGCCGCCGATCTCGACCGCGACGAACAGCTCGGCATGATCGACCTGAACATGCGCGCACTCACCGATCTGTCGCTCGGCTTTGTCGAGAGCCTGGCGCGCCATCGCGGCGGCATCCTCAACGTCGGTTCGGTGGCCGGCGTCATGCCGGGGCCGGGCTCGGCGGTCTATTACGCCAGCAAGGCGTTCGTGCTGTCGCTGAGCGAAGCGCTGCATCAGGAGCTGGCGCCGCGGGGCGTCCGCGTGACGTGCCTGTGTCCGGGGCCGGTCGCCTCCGAATTCCAGGCCCGCGCCGGGATCGCGGAAGCGGAGCCGCCGTGGCCGCTCGCGGTTTCCGCGGAGCGCGTGGCGGCCGACGGCTATCGCGGCCTGATGCGGGGGCGGCGGGTCGTCGTGCCGGGATGGCCTTGCAGGCTCATGTTCGCGATCCTGCCGCGAATCGTGCCGCGCCGGATCCTGCTCCCGCGGCTCGAAGCGCGTCAGGTCGGGCGGTCGGGCCGGCGCTGAAACAGCCCTGTAGCCAAGGCATATCGGTCCCGCGCCGGCGGTCTTGCAATCGCGCGGCAACGCGGTAGGAGTTGATTGGCACGCCGATTGCCTCGTTTGGTGGCATGAACCTTCTGCCTGATGGGCTTTTCTGCACAATGCGTCCTCCCATTCTGATCGTCCTGCACGGGGAGCTTTCCACCCCCGGCCGGATCGCAATCCAGCTCAGAAACCGCGACATCCCGCTCGACGTGCGCCGTCCGCGATTCGGCGACGATCTGCCGAAGACTCTGGAAGAGCACAGCGGCGCCGTCATTTTCGGCGGGCCGCAGAGCGCCAACGATGACGACGAGATCGTCAAGCGCGAGATCGACTGGATCGGCGTGGCGCTGAAGGAAAAGAAGCCGTTCCTCGGCATTTGCCTTGGCGCGCAGATGCTGGCCAAGCGGCTGGGCGCACGGGTTTACAAGCACGCTGACGGTCATGCCGAGGTCGGCTACTACCCGATCCGCCCGACCGCTGCCGGGCGCGCCGTCTGCAAGGACTGGCCCGGCCATGTCTATCAGTGGCACCGCGAGGGCTTCGATCTGCCGGACAAGGCGGTAATGCTGGCGGAGGGCGATTCGTTTCCGGTGCAGGCTTTCAGCTATGGCGGCACCGCCTATGCGCTGCAGTTCCACATGGACGTCACCCACGCCACCATGTGCCGCTGGACCACGCGCGGCCACGAGCGCATGGCGTTGCCGAACGCGAAGCCTCGCGAGACGCATTTCGAAGGCCGCCTGATGCACGATCCGGCCTGTCGTGCCTGGCTCTCCGAGTTCATCGACCACTGGCTCGCGCCGACACCGGCCAACACCGCCAAGGTCAAAGCCGCGGCGGCCAGGATTGCGCCGCCCAAACCCTCGCTCGCCAACGGCGGCGGCGGTCAGCGCCGCGGAACGTCGAGGGTCTCGACCCGGTAGAGCCGGGCGAACACCTTCCGGCCGATCACCATGAGCAAAGCGCCGGTCGCGCCGAACGTCACCACCGGAATGGATTCCGGCACTTCACGATAGCTTCGCAAACTCTGCGGCATGTGGTTCTGCAATTGGATTTCGCATTCGAGTTCGCTTTGGTTGATTGAATCAGCCGTTGACAATTGCCCCATTGTACCTTCGTACCACTGCAGCCCCGACGTCAGTATCTACTACTCATCCTCGTCACCCTTTAGTGGCGAGAGAGTTTCCAATGAAGGGGATCATAGACCGCAAACGGCGTTGCTGCGCGGACAAGCCCCGCATCCGGCGTCTTATTGCGGCTATTGCTTTTCTTGGCCTGGCGATGGTCGTTCCGACCTCTCGGAGCCACGCTCAAGCGCCTCCCCTTGGCACGATACCCAACTTCGCGATCATGGCCGGAACGGGCATCACCAACACGGGCCCGAGCGTCATCGTTGGAACCGCCGCTCTTCCAGGAGATCTCGGTAGCAGCACGGCGGCGATCACGGGGTTTCCTCCTGGAACGGTGGTCCCACCGGGCGTGATTCATGCGATAGGCGATGGGCCCACGATCACGGCCCAAAACGATCTCACGATCGCCTTCAACAATTTGGCGGGTAGGCCTGCCACGGTGGACCTGACGGGTCAGAACCTGGGCGGCCTTACGCTGATCCCCGGCGTCTATTTCTTCAGTTCGTCGGCTCAATTGACCGGAACGCTCAGGCTTAACGCTCTGGGCAATTCCAACGCCGTCTTTATCTTCAACATTGGGAGCACGCTGACCACAGCCAGCGCTTCGAACGTAACGCTGATCAACGGCGCGCAAGGCGGCAATGTATTTTGGCGGGTCGGCAGCTCCGCAACGCTCGGTACGACCTCTTCGTTCACCGGAGACATTCTCGCGCAGACGAGCATCACGTTGACCACTGGAGCCAACATCACTTGCGGCGCCGCCTGGGCCCGCACCGGTGCGGTAACGTTGGATACCAACACCATCTCAGTCTGCGATCTCGTCGCCGGCCCCGTCGGACCTGTCGGGCCGACCGGGGTTCCCCTCCTGGTGTTTGTGTTGCCGGCCTCTGCGGATGCAAGTCAACGCGCGGTGGCAAATGCGATCGATGCCTTTATCGGCAGTGGCGGCACCGTGCCGCTGGCATTCGCGAACCTCTTCAACTTGTCGCCCGCCGAATTGGCGATTGCGCTCTCGCAGCTTCAGGGGGAGGCCGGTACCGGCGCCGCTCAGGCGGGGACACAGGCGATGAACTCGTTCCTTTCGCTGGTGACCAATCCGTTCGCCGACAATCGCGGCTTCGCGCCGGCGGAGCAGCAGCCGTCTCAGTCGGCGGGGCAGCAGCCGACTCAGTCGCCGCTCATTTACAAGGCGCCGGTTTACAAGGGACTGTACGGCTCCGCGCCCGATCCGCGCCGCTGGAGCATCTGGGCTGCGGCCTACGGCGGCCAAAGCAATGCGGCCGGTGATGCGTTGGCCGGAAGCCACAACAGGTCGGTGAGCGCCTTCGGCTATGCCACCGGCCTCGACTATCTGGTCACACCGCACATTTTAGTTGGTTTCGCGCTCGCCGGCGGAAGCACCAACTATGGTGTGTCGGGCGGCTTCGGCGGCGGCCGCAGCGACATGTTCCAGGCGGCTATCTACAGCTCAACGCGTATCAACGCGGCGTATGTCTCTGCCGCGCTCGCTTACACTTGGCACCGCGTGTCAACCGACCGATATCTGACCGTAGCCGGCACAGATCATCTCACCGCCGACTTCTCCGCCAATGGCTTTGGCGGCCGGGTCGAGGGCGGATATCGCTTCGCGATTCCAAACCTGCCGCGGTTGCCGGGCCAGTTCGGGTTCACCCCGTATATCGCCGGACAGCTGCAGGCCTACCACATGCCGTCCTACAGCGAACGTGCCGTCTCCGGCTCTCCGATATTCGCGCTGTCCTACGATGCGCGCACGACGACCACGGTCCGTAGCGAGCTTGGCGCCTGGTACGACTGGAGCACCCCCGTTGACCATAACACCGCCCTAGTGCTCCGCGCCTGCGCCGCCTGGGCGCGCGACCATTTGTCCGATCCGAGCGTTACCGCCCGGTTCCAGGCGCTGCCGGGATCCAGCTTCACCGAGTTCGGCGCTCCGCCTGCCAGAGATTTGTTGCTTGCTTCCGCCGTCGCAGAAATCTGGTTCAGGAACGGGTTCTCGCTCTCCGCGAGGTTCGACGGCGAATTCGCCGCGCACTCGCAGAAATATGCTGGCACTGGAAAACTGCGCTATACTTGGTGACCGGATGCGGACCTGAACCGATTGATTTCTGCGCGAATGCCGCGGTGCAGGCGAGAATTGGTACGGCTCGGATATCCCGACACATCTGCTATCTGGCCGCAATGGCAATAGCCGTAGCTTGAGCGAGTCGCTTGGTAAGATTGATTTGGCGGCGGTCAGCGCCGCTGCATGTCGAGGGTCTCGACCCGGTAGAGCGGAGCGAACACCTTGCGGCCGATCAGCACCACGAGCAAGGCGCCGACGCCACCGACCATCACCGCCGGAATGGTGCCGATCCACGACGCCATCAGGCCGGCGCGGAAATCGCCAAGCTGATTGGACGCGATCACGAACAGCGAGTTCACCGCGCTGACCCGCCCGCGCATGTCGTCGGTGGTCTCAAGCTGGATCAGCGTCATGCGGATCACGACGCTGACCATGTCGGCCGCGCCCAGCAGGCACAAGAGCGCCATCGACAGCAGGAACGATTGCGACAGCGCGAAGACGATGATGGCGATCCCGAAGATCGCCACCGAGCTGAAGATGATCCGTCCCACGAATCGGCGCGGCGGGCGGTGGGTCAGGATCACGGCGGCGATCAGCGCGCCGACGCCGGGCGATGCGCGCAGGAGGCCGAGTCCCCAGGGGCCGGCATGAAACACGTCACGGGCGAACACCGGCAGCAGCGCATACACGCCGCCGAGGGCGACCGCGAACAGATCGAGCGAGATGATGCCGAGAATGACCGGGTTGTGCCGGATATAGGCAAAGCCCGCGAACAGCACCGCGAGGCTGACCGGCTCGCGGGACGGGGCGTTGCGCTCCACCTTCACGTTGGCGATCAGCACACTTGATGTGAGATAGAGCATGCAGCACAGCGCATAGACCAGGATCGGGCTCACTGCGTAGAGCAGTCCGCCCGCCGCAGGTCCGCCGATCACCGCAATCTGGGTTGCTGATGCGCCGGCCGCGGTGGCGCGCGACAGCATCGGCAGCGGCACGATCCCCGGCAGCAGCGTCGTCAGCGTGGTCTGTTCGAAGGCGCGCGCCGAGCCGGTCACGAACACGACGGCGAGCAGCGATTCGCGCGTCATCCAGCCGCCCAGGGTGCCGATGGCAAGCGTGGCGGCCGCGAGTCCCGAGACGGGCTGGCAGATGCGGACGATCGTGCGCCGGTCGTAGCGGTCGGCGACATGGCCCGCGACCAGCACGAACAGCGCGGCCGGGATGAACTGGACCAGGCCGACCAGGCCGAGATCGAGCGGGTTGTGGGTCAGGTCGTACATCTGCCAGGCCACCGCCACGGCCTGCATCTGCAGGGCGACGGTGCTGGAGACCCGCGATACCCAATAGAGCGCGAACGGCCGATGATGCCTGAGGGACGTGCTAGGCGCGTCTGTGGCGCTCATGGAACTCGTTCGGCTTTCATTGCATGGCCGTGTGCAGCAACTAAATCAAAAGCCGATTGGGCATTAACTGAAAGCCCAGTGGGGAACCATGGAACCGCGGTTGGATTGTAGGGCATTCAAGGGTGAGGCGGGGGATCGTTCATGCTATCTTCCAGCACTGATTCAATCCGCATTGCTGGCGGTCTTTCCACAATGAGGTTTCAGGCTGGCGCACGGATTGCCGTTCAACGGGCGCGGGCTTGACCGGGGAGGGTGATGGAACGCCAGCAAGGCAAGCAGGAGCGCTGGATGCGCGACCCCGCGATCGAGCAGCGCCCCCGATCGGTGTTTTCGCAGTCGCTGGAGCAGGCGCTGCGGGCGGCCGACGACATCCTTGAACTGCTTCCGATCGCGACCTGCGTCTGCGACGCTGTCGGGCGGATCGTCCAGTACAACCACCGCGCCGTCGAACTCTGGGGCGGCCCGCCGGAACCGGGCCAGACGCATGACCAATTCACCGCGCAGTGCAAGTTTTTCAACGTCGAGGGGGAGGAACTGCCGCGCTCCAAGCTCGCCGAGGTGCTGCAGACCGGCCGCGCCGTCCGCGACGAAGAGGTGACGGTCCAGCGCACCGACGGCAAGCGCATCGTGGTGCTGCTCAACATCGATCCGCTGGTCAATCCGCAGGGCAAGCTGGTCGGCGCGATCAACTGCTTCCAGGACGTCACCGAGCGCAAGCGCGTGCTCGATGCGCTCGATCGCAGCCAGCACGACCTGCGCCAGCAGGAGGAACGATGGAACGCGACCTACGAGCACGCCGCCATCGGCATCGTCGAGATCGACGCCGAGGGCCGGTTTCTCCGGGTCAACGAGGCGATCTGCTCCATCGTGGGTGGAACCCGGGAGGACCTGCTGGGCTGGAAGCTGTTCGGCCGCTCGCATCCTAAGGATCGCGACGTGGACGAGGAGCTTTACCGGCGCCAGGTGGCCGGGGATATCGGCTTCTATTCAATCGAAAAGCGCTTCGTTCGCCGTGACGGCCGGGTGATCTGGATGGGCGTGCGGTCGTCGACCGTGCGGGACGTCGCCGGCCAATTTCTCTATGGCGTTCGGGTGGTGCAGGACGTCACCGAGCGCAAGGAAGCCGAGGAGCGCCAGAAGCTCCTGATCGACGAGCTCAATCATCGGGTGAAGAACACGCTCGCCACGGTGCAATCGCTGGCGACCCAGACGGCGCGGGGCACGGATTCGCCCGAAGCCTTCCGCCAGGCGTTCGAGGGCCGCCTGATCGCGCTCAGCCAGGCGCACGATCAGCTCACGCGCCGCCATTGGACCAGCGCGGATCTGCGCGACATCGTGATGGGCGCGACGTCGCCGCATCTCGCGCGCTCGCAGGACCAGATCGCGATCGAGGGCGAGCCCATCACGGTGACGCCGCGGGTGGCGCTGACCTTGGCGCTGGGGCTGCACGAGCTCACCACCAACGCATCCAAGTACGGCGCCCTGTCGGTGCCGGCAGGACGCATCGAGGTGCGCTGGCGGATCGAGCGTCAGCCCCAGCTTTCGCTGCTATGGATCGAATGGCGCGAGCGCGATGGCCCGCCGGTCGAGGTTCCGGCGCGGCAGGGCTTCGGCACGCGTTTTATCGAAGGCAGCGTCGCGAGCGAACTCCAGGGCAAGGCCACGCTGGACTACGACCGGGCCGGCCTGGTCTGCACGATGAAGATTCCGCTGGAGTCCATCCCACTGGATGCCGAGACCGGTCCCGCGTAGGGATCGCGCTCAAGCCACGCCGCCACGGTAGTAGAGCATGGCGACGTGCTCGGCTTCGGCGAAGAACAGCCAGCGCTCGGTGAGAACGCCGGCCGCGGCGCTCAGCGCCGCCAGCGACGCGATGGCGATCTGAAATGGGCTGGGCAGATCGAGTAGCAGCAACAGCCCGGCCCCGATCGGCAGAACAAACAGCAGCAGGACGGACAGGCGGCGAAGCTTTTCCGCGTGACGCCGCGCCACCTGGTAGCCCATCTCGCGCATGACGAAATTGGGCTGCGTGTGCGGCGGGTCGAGCGGACGCACGGTGCCGAAGCGGCCAAGGCCGGTTGCGGCCTCCGCGGTGTGGGTCTTCGGCGCGGTGTCGATCGCAAGCCAATAGCGCGCCTTCAGGAACCAGCCGAGAGCGAGCGTCACCACGCTGAGGATCGCCGCCCAGCGCGGGTCATAGCCGAACGCTGCCAATAGCAGGCTCAGCAGCACGCCCCCGGTCGCCAGCGCCAGCACCACGTAGACCGGCGCCACGAGCGGCTGATCCCAGGCGCGGATGGTCGGCAGCGAAGCGTAGATCATGCCGGTGCACCACACCGTGATCAGGGCGCACGGCACCGATAGCCAAGCGCCCGTAGCGATCTGGCCCGGAACGAATTCGCCGAACACCCAGCCGAGGCCGAGCGCGCCCGCGGGGAGATAAGTGACGATCGCGGCGATGCCCTCGCGCGACAGCCACGACGATTTCCACTGCGACAGCGCCCGCCAGGCGCGCTCGGGCCGGCCGAGATGGAGGGTCGAGGCGAGAAGGCCGATGGTGATCAGCGCGAGCGCCACGCCAAGCCCGACGAACCCAAGCGCCGGATCGCGCGGGACGAGGTTCAGCGCAGCCGCAACGGCGAGCCAGATCAGCAGGCCGTAGCCTGCGCCCGAAGCCGTGGTGAAGACGATGACCGAATAGGCGGGATGCATTGTGTCGTGCGGTCAACGCGCCAGGGTCTTGTCGGCCCAGGCAAAGAACCGGTCGGCCAGCGAGCCGGAACCGGCCACGGTCCGTTCGGCGGCTCGCGGAGCCGAAGCGGTCGTCAAGTCGCGGCGGTCGCGTGGCGGCAGGTACTTGTTGACCGGCTTGAAGCCCATGCCCGGCAGCAGATCGAAGCCCTCGCGCTCCTTCACGAGCAGCGACACCGCGCTCCCGGGATCGCCGAGATCGCCGAAATGCCGCGCCCCGGTCGGGCAGGCGCGCACGCAGGCCGGGACGCGATCCTCCGGCGCGAAGCTCTCGTTGTAGATGCGGTCGACGCAGAGCGTGCATTTCTTCATCACGCCGTCGTCGGTGTCGTACTCCCGCGCGCCGTAGGGGCAGGCCCAGGAGCACAGCTTGCAGCCGATGCAGGTGTCGGGATTGACCAGCACGATGCCGTCCGACGCGCGCTTGTAGGATGCGCCGGTGGGGCACACCGTGACGCAGGCCGGCGTCTCGCAGTGCAGGCAGGAGCGGGGGAAATGCACGGTGCGGCTGTCGGGCCCATCGCCGACCTCGTAGGAATGGACGCGGTTGAGCCAGGTGCCGTGCGGATCGCTGCCGCGGGTGTCCTGGTCGGTCAGTGGTGCGGAGTAGCCGCCGGCGTTCCACTCCTTGCAACTCGTAGCGCAGGCCTGGCAGCCGACGCAGGTGTCGAGGTCGATCACCAGCCCGAGCTTTTTCGAAGTGGTCTCCGGCAAACTGGTCATGGCGCGGCCTCTGCGCCGGCGAGGCTCGGCGCTTTCAGCGGCACGAACTGCGGCCAGGTTTCGCCCTGCTCGTCCGGCGCGGCCTTCTCGATGCTGACGCGGAGGTCGTACCACGCCGCCTGGCCGGTGATCGGATCGCTGTTGGAGAAGCGGTAGCCGCCTTCGCGCTCCGGCAACAACTCATTGATCAGGTGATTGAGCAGGAAGCCGCGCGTCGCCTCCGGTGCATCGGGATCGAGCGCGGCCGCGCCGGCGCGGCGGCCGATCGCGTTCCAGGTCCACACCGTGTCCGGATTGACGCCCTCCATCAGCCGGACGCGGCCCTTCACGCGGCCGAGCGGGTTCTTGATCCAGACCCAGTCGCCATCGGCGATGCCGAGTTTCCGGGCGCGCTCGCGATTCATGTAGAGGCAGTTCTCCGCCGTGATCTGGCGGAGCCATGAATTGTGCGAGCCCCACGAGTGGTACATGTGCATCGGCCTTTGCGTGATGGCCGAGAATGTGAATGACTCGGTCTCGTTCGCGGCGTTGTCGAATGGCGCATACCAGAACGGAATCGGATCGAAATATTTATCGATCCGTGCGCGGTGCGTCGCCGGCGCCTGAACCGGCCCGTGGCCGCGCGCCGCCTGCCGGAATTTCTGCAGCGGCTCCAGATAAAGCTGGAACGTGATCGGCGCGGACGCGCCGATGAAACCCGCGTCCTTCGCCCAATCCAGATAGGCTTTGTTGGCGTGCTTGTAGTAGCGCTGCTCCGGCGCGAGACGATGTTCGTGGAAGCAGCCGCCGGCGATGTAGGAATCGAGCTGCTTTTCGTTCGGCGCGCCGCGGCCGTAGCTCTTGCCGTCCTCGCCGCGAAAGCCGGCGAGCGAGCCGATACCGGGGCTGCGCTCGTGATGCACGATGTAGTCCGGATAGCCGCCGGGATAGCGCGGCGTGCCGTTGTCATTGACGAAGCCGGGCAATCCCAGCCGTGCGCCGAGATCGAGCAGCACGGTCTGGAAGCCTCGCACGTCGCGGTCCGGCGCGACCACGGGCTGGCGGATCGCGTCGGCCGGTGCGTCGGCGCCGGAGATCGGCCGGTCGAGCAGCGAGATGCAGTCCCAGCGTTCGAGATATGTCGTGTCCGGCAGGATCAGGTCGGCATAGGCGACCATCTCGGAGGAATAGGCGTCGGAGTAGATGATCTTCGGAATTTTATATTCGCCGGTCTTTTCGTCCTTCGCCGTGAGATGGCGCAGCACCGCCGGAATGTTCATCGACGAATTCCAGCTCATGTTGGCCATGTACATGAACAGCACATCGACCGGATAAGGGTCGGCGGTGGCCGCGTTGGTGATGACCATGTGCATCAGGCCGTGGGCGGCGAGCGGCGCGTCCCAGGAATAGGCCTTGTCGATGCGCTGCGGCTTGCCGCCGGCATCGACCAGCAGATCCTCCGGCCCCTGTGGAAAGCCGAGCGGCGCGCCCTTCAGCGGCGCGTTGGGTCCGACGGCACGCGCAGGCTTGTTGGGCGGCGGCGTCGGCCGCGGGAACGGCGCCTTGTAGCGGAAGCCGCCGGGGCAATCGATCGAGCCCAGCAGGATTTGCAGGAGATGCAGCATCCGGCAGGTCTGGAAGCCGTTGGAATGGGCGGAGATGCCGCGCATCGCATGCATCGACACCGGCCGCCCGGTGGTTTTCTCATGGCGGCGGCCCGCGGTGTCGGTCCACGGAATGTCGAGCGTGACCTCCTGCTCGAATGCGGCGTGGGCCAGTTCGCGGGCGATGCGCCGGATCGTCCCGGCGGGGACCGCGGTCGCCACAGCCACTTTGTCCGGGTTGTATTCGTCGGTGAGAAACCGTTCGGCGATGAGCGCGAAGCTCGGGCGTACGCTGCGTCCGTCCGGCAATTTGAACGTGCCGACCAGCGCCGGCGAGATGTCGGTGCGCGCCGCGTCGGCCAGCGCAGCGGTGGTCTTGTCGAAGGCGAGTGGCTGGCCGGCTTCGTCACGCGCGAACAGGCCGTCGTCGGCGGCTTTCGGGTCGTCGATCACTAGCCAGTGGGCGTTGGTGAAGCGCACCAGGTATTCGAGATCGATCTTCTGCGCGCGCATCAATTCGTGGATCAGGGAGCCTACGAACAATCCATCGGTGCCGGGGCGGATGCCGATCCATTCGTCGGCGATCGCGCCATAGCCGGTGCGGATCGGATTGATGGCGACGACCTTGACGCCTTTTTCCTTGAGCTTGCCGAGCGCCATCTTCAGCGGATTGGAGGCGTGATCCTCGGCCACGCCGAACAGCATGAAGTACTTGGTGTGCTCCCAGTCCGGCTCGCCGAACTCCCAGAACGAGCCGCCGAAGGTGTAGAGCCCGGCCGCGGCCATGTTGACCGAGCAGAAGCCGCCATGCGCGGCGAAATTCGGCGTGCCGTACTGCTGCGCGAACCAGCCGGTCAGCGCCTGGCTCTGGTCGCGGCCGGTGAAGAACGCGAGCTTGCCGGGGTCGCGCGCCCGAACGTCCCTAAGCCAGCCGGTCGCCGTCTCCAGCGCCTCGTCCCAGGTGATTTCCTGAAATTCGCCGGAGCCGCGGGGACCGACGCGCTTCATCGGCGCGCGCAGCCGCGCCGGCGAGTAGTGCGTCATGATGCCTGCGGAGCCCTTGCCGCACAGCACGCCCTTGTTGACCGGATGATCGCGGTTGCCGTCGATGTAGCGGACGCGGCCGTCCTTCAGATGCACGCGGATGCCGCAGCGGCAGGCGCACATGTAGCAGGTGGTGGTCTTGATCTCGTCGGCCGATGGCTCGGACAGCGCGATGTCCGGTTCGTGATGTCCCATCGCGCCGCTCTCCGCACCCCGGGCGGTTCAGGAAACGCCCCGGAAGTCGCCCAAGAAACCGTTCAAGCGTCGCCGGAGACGCTCCTTGGAATCTTATTCTCCGTTTAACACTGCCATCGGCCTTTGCACCATACAACGCCCACGCCTGCGAGGACGGCATTCCAAAAGGTGCGGGGCGCCGATTGCCGGATGGAGGCTCAAAAAGACCGATTTCGCGGAACTTGGGGTTGGTGGAGCCGAGCGGGATCGAACCGCTGACCTCCTCATTGCGAACGAGGCGCTCTCCCAGACGGTCGCTTTGCTCCCTCGACGAAGATCGTTTAATCCCAACTGCTTGCGCAGTTTACGATCTTCTACCAAGCTACGGCCAATCACATTTTTAGAGCCGTTCGCTGTGTCAGTTGTGACCCTAGTGTGACCGCTCCTAGAAGGCCATTTAGCGCCCGTAGCGAGTCCGCTGACTCGTTTTTTAGGCCACCGGTGGTCTCCCCGCTAGCCCCGCCGTAGAACGCGATGCGTGAGGCCCTGTGAGTCACGGCGGCACCATCTAGCGGCAACTATCGAGGGCGTTTCCTCGATACCAATTTGTTCTGCCGCTATCGCATACCGCTAGGCCCACTGTAGTTCGGAGAACGCCTTTCCATGAAGCGGCGGAGCCGCTCACTGTAGCGGTACCGTACTCGCAGCCATTCGATTTGTTCTGCGCCCTGCAATAGCCCCCAGGGGGCGGGGGTATCAGGGGGGACGGGGGTACCCTTCAAGCGGTAGAACGGCCCTCAAAAATATCTAACAGAAAATCCGCGATCCGGACTTTACACAGCAGAACTATCGATCAGGACGGCGTCCAGGCTTCAACGCTTTCGGTCTAGCAGCGCCAGGGCGGGGTACTTTGAACAACTCGGCGAGTGGGACGTCCAACGTGTGAGCGAGCTTGGTAAGTACATCAACAGTCGGGTTCTCTTCAGCGCGTTCGAGCCCACCCACATAAGACCGATCTACCTCGGCATCATACGCAAGGCGCTCTTGTGAGAGCCCGCGCATTGTCCTGATCCTGCGTAAATTCCAGGCTACTAGGGACCGGCCATCCATCGAGACAAGCGGCCACCTCGACGGCTATTAAACCACTGGCTATATCCCGTATATTATTGGCAGCGCATCTATCGGCGGTGTCTTACATGCTCCGACTTTGGACGTTCGTACCGTTCCTGTTTTTGGCTGTTTGTATTGCTAACGCTCAGACCGCGATAGACGGACTAATTAAACGAGCCGAGGGCGGAGACGCGACAGCTCAACATGAGCTTGGATGGAAATACAGTGTTGGTGTGGTTCGAGAGCGGGACGGAAGCGGCGTCAACCAGGATTTAGATTTGGCGATTAAATGGCTGACGAAGGCCGCTGACCAAGGACTTCCAGCAGCACAGTTGCAACTTGGCGAATTGTACGGAGAACGTGACCCACTACAAGCGGCTGTGTGGCTTTCGAAATTCTTGAAGCAAGGCTTGGGGGCGGAATGGAAGCCGTCAATCGCATCGGCTCATTACATGCTTGGCCAACTACTCTACCGCCCGTGTGATCCGTACCCCGGGCATATAACCTTTCTCGAATGCGGGGACGAACGAAAGAGCGCAGTTCAAAACGTCCGTTCTGCCGTCTCCCACTTTCGAACAGCCGCAGAGGCTGGAAACATCGATGCACAATATGAACTGGCTGTCCTGTTGCAAACAGGCAAAGGTACTCCTCAAGACCATAGTACTCGACGCAGTTGGATAAGGCGTTGAGTTGATTCATAAAAGCGATTCTTTGTCTGGCAGCGAAGGATCGCACTCATGCAATCGATATTCTCGAGCGCCTTATCAA
>CAMAWG010000004.1 GCA_945861855.1 Rhodoplanes serenus | reverse complement strand
ACCGCGGCTACGACAAGCGTTTCGCGATGGGTCCGATCATCGGCATCGGCGGCGTCGACATGCTGATCCCGCCCTCGGCGCTGGCGGTGCTGCTCGGCAGCCTCGCCGGCATCTCGATCTCAGGCCTGCTGATCGGCGGCATCGTGCCGGGCCTGATCCTGAGCGTGCTGTTTGTCGGATTTATCATCCTGCGCGCCTCGCTCGACCCGTCGCTCGCGCCGGAAGAAAAGCTCGACGAAGCGCCCGCGGGCGTCGGCCGCTGGGTGCCGTTCCTCGTCCATGTGCTGCCGCTGGTTCTGATCTTCGGCATGGTGGTCGGCGCGATGACCGCGGGCTGGGCGACGCCGACCGAGGCCGCGGCGCTGGGCGCCGCCGGCACCATCGTCGCGGCGATGGCCTATCGGAGCCTCACCTGGTCGGCGCTGATGAAGGCGCTGACCGGAACTGTTGCCGTCTCCGGCACGATCCTGTTCATCATCATCGGCGCGACGACGTTCTCGCAGGTCTTGAGCTTTTCCGGCGCGACCAACGGCATCGTCGGCCTCGTATCCGGCCAAGGCCTTTCGGCCAACGTCATCCTGCTCGGAATGATGGCGATCCTGTTGTTCCTCGGCTGCTTCGTCGATCAGGTTTCGATGATGCTGATCACGCTGCCGTTCTTCATGCCGCTGGTGGGGCAGCTCGGCGTCGATCCGGTCTGGTTCGGGGTGCTTTTCCTGATCTGCATGCAGCTTGGCCTGCTGACGCCGCCGTTCGGGCTGCTGCTTTTCACCATGAAGGGCGTGGCTCCCCCGGGCATCGCCATGAACGACGTGTTCCGCGCGGCGCTGCCCTATGTCTGGTTCGGGCTGCTGGTGCTGACGGCCGTATTTCTCTTTCCGCCGCTCGCCACCTGGCTGCCGCGCCTGCTGGGAAGCTGAGCGGAACGGCTCTGAGATTCAGAATCCGCTCATCGCGCGCTTGGGCAGGTAATGCAGCACGCGCTGTTCGATCAGGATCACCAGAAGATAGGCGGCGCCGCCGACCAGGGTGAGCATCACGATCGCCACGAACACCATCGCGGTGTTGGCCTGGCCCTCGCCGAACGCCAGCAGATAGCCGAGCCCCATGTTGCCGCCGACGAGTTCGCCCACCACCACGCCGACCACGGCCAAGGTCGAGCCGATGCGAAGCCCCGCGAACAGCGGCGGCAGGGACGCGGGGAATTCGATCTTCCAGAAAATCTGCGCCCGCGTCGCCTTGAAGGCGCGGGCGAGATTGATCAGGTCGGGATCGACGGTGCGGATCGCGGTGAGCACGTTGACCATCACCGGGAAGAACACGATCAGGATCGCCACCAGGATTTTCGGATAGACCGTGAATCCCATCCACAGGATGAACAGCGGCGCGAACGCCACCTTCGGCGCGATCTGCAGCGCGAGGATGTAGGGCGACAGCGCGAATTCGGCGGTGGGCGACATGCCGATCAGGTAGCCGATGAAGGCGCCGAGCAGGCTGCCGAGGATGAAGCCCGCGATCACCTCCGCCGCGGTGATACCGGTGTGATAGGCAAGCCCCGACACATGCCACATCCGCACCGCCTCGTTAGCCACGGTGGACAGCGGCGGGATGATGAACGGCGGAATGCCGAGCAGGCCCGGCCCCCATTGCCACGCGGCGAGGAACACGACCAGCAGAGACAGACTCACCGCCGTACCGCGCCACACCACCGACGAATTGGAAGCGTCGCTCATGCTGGCACCGCGCCGATATCGAGGCGGTCCATCAGCCGGTTCACGTAGCCCGCGACGTTGGGGTGGGTGCGGCGCTTGAGCGGATCGTCGCGGTCGGGGATGTCGATCGCGATCTCGTCGATGATGCGGCCGGGGCGGCGGCTCATCACCAGCACCCGGTCCGACAGCGTCACGGCTTCCAGGAGGTCGTGGGTGATGAGCAGCGCGGTCTTGCCGGCGCGCTTGAGCGTCTGCGCCAGCTCCCGTTGCAGCACCATGCGGGTCTGCGCGTCCACCGCCGAGAACGGCTCGTCGAGCAGCAGCACGGTCGGGTCGACCGCGAGCGTACGGGCGAGCGCCACGCGCTGCCGCATGCCGCCCGACAGTTGATGCGGATAGTGCCCGGAAAAGTCCGCGAGCTTGAGGTTTTCCAATAGCGCCTGCGCGCGCCGCCGCCGTTCGGCGGGCGCCACGCCCTGGATTTCCACGCCGAACATGACGTTCTCGATCACCGTCCGCCACGGCAACAGCAGATCCTTCTGCAGCATGAAGGCGACATGGGCATTGGGGCCTTCCACGCGCTCGCCATCGACGAAGGCCTGGCCTTCGCTCGGAGCGGTCAGCCCGGAGCCGATGTTGAGCAAGGTCGACTTGCCGCAACCGCTCGGGCCGATCAGCGACACCACCTCGCCGTCGCGGACGGCGATGTTGACGCCCTGCACGGCAGTAAGGCTCTGGCCCGCTTGCGCGAAACGCATTGTAACGTCGCGGTATTCCAGCCGTATCAGATCGGACATCGCGTGCTCTCGACCGCCGGCTCGTGGCCTGCTTCCTGCATGCCAGGGGATGCATATTCCAGACCGCGATTGTCGAGTATAGTGGCAAAGGAATATGCCGATAGTCCATCGGTGCCGCGTTCAGTCTTCGGGGAGAACACCAATGCGTCAGATCATTTCACGCCGTCTTATGCTGGCTGGGGGCGCGGCGCTCGGCACCGGCGTCCTGATCCCGCGGGCCTCCGCCCAGTCGCTGGAAAAGATCACCTATCTCTTCCCGGCGCCGCCGGTGCTGCCGGCGTTCGGGCCGATCCGGCTCGCGCAAGGCAAGGGCTATTTCAAGGAGGCCGGATTCGAGGTCGATTTCGCGGTCGGCCGCGGCGGCGTCGATGTGGCCAAGCAGGTGGGCGCCGGCAACGCGCCGCTCGGCGGCATCGTTGCCGACGGGCCGATCATGGTGCGCGGCAACGGAGTGCCGGTGAAGATCGTCTGCGTGTTCGGCGGCAAGGGCTTCATGCAGCTTGTGGTGCGCGAGGACTCCGGCATTACCAAGCCTGCCGACCTCAAGGGCAAGACCATCACCGTGATGTCCTATCAGGACACCACTTTCTATGCGCTGCTTGGCCTGATGGCCTCCGCGGGGCTCACCCAGAACGACGTCAACGTCCAGCAGGTCGGCCCGACCGGTGTGTGGCAGTTCGTCGCCGAGGGCAAGTCCCAGGGCATGGCCGGCGTGCCGGACTGGATCCCGCCGGTGATGGCGGCCGGCGTGAAGGTGAAGGTCATCCCGACGGAAGATTTCTTCCCGCATATGGCGCAGGCGATCGCCGCCTCCGACGACACCATCAAGCAGAAGCCGCAGATGGTGCGCCGGTTCGTGAAGGCGGCGCTGCGCGGCATGAAGGACATCATGGACAACCCGGCCATGGCCGCCGACGAGTTCGTGTCGTTCGTGCCGGACTGGAAGGGCAAGGAGGCCGGCGTCAAGTTCGCCTTCGACATGTATGCCAAGTCGGTCTATCCGGGCCAGAAGGTGCTGGGCGAGATGAACGCCGAGCGGCTGTCGAAGCTGCAGGACTTCTATCTGGCCAAGGGCTTCATCCAGAAGGCCACGCCGGTGAACGAACTCTACACCAACGAGTTCGTGACGTAGCGGCGTTCGATCGCGCGCGCAACGGACGTTCGGTCCTTTCCCGCAAGCGGAGGGGGCCGGCGCATTTGGCTCACTCGTGCATCCTCTCCGCATTGCGCGCGAGGTGAGACGCCCTTTTTTTGCATAGGATCGATGCATCCACGCGGTTGTCTTCGCCGGCCTGAACGTGATGTGACGGCATGCAAGAACGGCAAAAGACTCAAGCCGGCGATTCAGGGAGGCTTTCGATGCGCATGGACTGGCGGATGACGACTGCGGCTGCGGCGATTGCTGCCTTTGCACTGGCAGCTCTGGACCTCCGGCAAACGACGAATGCCGCGGACGAGTATCCAACGCGTCCCGTGCGCGTCATCGTGCCGTTCCCGGCGGGCGGGATCAACGACGTGCTCGGGCGCGTCTGGGCCAACGCGGTCGCGCCGCATCTCGGCACCGTCATCGTCGAAAACCGTGGCGGTGGCGGGAGCATGATCGGCTCCACCGAGGTCGCGCGTGCCGCGCCGGACGGCTACACGCTACTCGTCGGGAATTCGACCAATCAACTGCTCAATCCCCAACTCATGAAGTCGCCGCCGTTCAATCCGGAGACCGATTTCACCGCAGTCGCCATCCTGGCGCTGATTCCGAACGTCATCGCCGTGCATCCTTCGCTATCCGTCAACAGCCTGAAGGAACTGGCGGACTACGCGCGGCAAAACCCCGGTAAGTTGTCGTATGGCTCGGCCGGCGTGGGAACCATGACCCACCTGTCGGGCGAACTGTTCAAGAAGCAGGCGGGCAACCTGGACATGGTGCATGTGCCCTACCGCGGCGGTGCGCCGGGTACCTCGGACCTCACGGGCGGCACCATCCCGGTGATGTCGCTCAGCATGGCGTCGCAATTGCTGGCCCTGCATGCCGCCGGCAAGCTCCGCATCCTCTGCGTGAATGCGCCGAGCCGCCTTGCCATCGCGCCGGACATTCCGACCGCCGCGGAGGCGGGCTATCCCGGCATGGTCGTGCAGGTCTTCAACGGAATCTTCGCGCCCGCGGCGACCCCGAAGCCCACCCTCGATCGCATCGCCCGGGAATCGCGAAAAGCGATGGCCACCGACGAGGTCGGCAAGGTTCTGGGCGCGGCCGGCGCGACCATCGTCGCCGATTCGACCCCAGAACAGGCCGTGCGCTTCGTCAAGGAAGAGCGCGACCGCTGGACGCGGATCATCAAGGCTTCGGGAATCGAGCCCCGATAATGCCGCCAGGCCCAGAAATCAAAGGATGCCCATGACCATTCTTCTTCGCCCGCGCGACCTCGATGGCCTGGTCGACATGAAATCCGCCATCGATGCCGTCTGCGAGGCCTACCGGGGCGCGACCGAATTTCCGGTCATCAATGCGCCGCGCCGGCGCGTGCATTCGCCGAGCGGGGTCCGGGTCAGCAATTTTCCCGGCGGCGTCCATGCGCTGGGCGTGATCGGTTCGGGAACCCGGGCCGAACTGGTCCGCCAGACCGAAGGAAATCAGCACTACGATGTGCGCACGCATCCGGTCCACGTCCTCAACGATTCGCGGACGGCGGAGCTTCTCGCCATCGTGCTGGGCGAGGTCACGGAAAAGACGCTCGGGCCGTCAAGCCTGATGGCGTTCCGGACCGCCGCGACCAGCGGGGTCGGCTTCCGCTATCTTGTTTCCAAGGATGCCAGGACGGTCGGATTGTTCGGCGCCGGCGGCCAGGCGGCGTACCAGTTGCTGGCCCTGCTGGTGGAGCGGCCATCGATTTCCCATGTGCGGCTTTACAGCCGGAACCCGGAGAACCGGCGCGCCTTCGCCGAGAAGTATTCCCGGCAGTTCAAGGTCGAGATCGAGCCGGTCGGATCGGCGCGGGAGGCCGTCGAGCCGGTCGATGTCGTGGTCTGCGCGACCAGCACCAACAAGGTGCTGTTCGACGGCGACTGGCTGCACGAAGGCCAGCACGTCACCGGCATTATCGGCGGCAACATCCAGCTCGTGCAGGGCGGCTTCCTCAAGGAATCGCGCCGTGAGCTGGATGACCGGACCGCGGAGCGCGCCGACGTGATCGCGACCAATCTGCGCGAGTCCGTCATCAGCGAACGGCAGGGCGATCTCTGGATTCCGATCGAGAAGGGGCTGATCAAGGCCGAGGATATCGCCGAGCTGGGCGAGCTTGCCGCCGGCAAGCGGCCGGGACGAACCGGCCCCAGGCAGATCACCTATCACAAGAACAACAACGGCACCGGCGCGGCCGACTTGGCGGTGACCATGCTGGCCTACCAGCAGGCCCGGGCCGCCGGGCGCGGCATCGACATCGCGATGGACTAGCGGCCCTTCTCAGCCCCGCGGCTGCATCGGGCAGGTGGTGATGCCGAACAGCGTGTAGGCGGGGCAGAATCCGAAAGCCGCCGTCAGCAGCGGCACGACCCCGATCCAGCCCACCCAGTTCCAGCCGGTCTGCGGGAACCCGAGCGGGATGGCGTAGGCGATCAACAGAACGCCCACCACGATACGCGCGATGCGATCGACCGATCCGACATTCGTCATTTGGAATTTCCTTTCATGTTTCGTTACGGGTCGTGTCCGGCTGTCGAAGCGCTATTCCGCCGGGAACGGGCGGCCGCGCGATGCCCCGATCGCTTTCACGTCATTGCCGTCGTTGTCCGTTCCGAGATCGTCGCGCCATGAGCGCGCCCTTTCCATGAGGAACAGGATGACGGCGATGACTGCCGCCATGCCGATGGCGCCTTGCCAGTAGGGAATCTGCAGCAGATCGCTGAAGATGAGTTTGGGGCCAGTGCCGATCAGCGCCTTGTCCAGCCACGGCTGCGCGTAAGAGAACGCAATAGCGCCGAACAGTCCGCCCACGAGCGTGAAGAGGGCATCGCGATAGCCGACGCCGATCTGGGCCAGCGTCGTTCCGGGGCAGGCCCCCGCGAGCGCAATGCCAACGCCGAGGACGAGCCCGCCGACGACGTCCGCTGCGTAAAGCGCCGCCTTCGGCTGCAGCTTGACGGCGCCGAAGCCGTTGAGCACCGCGAGCACCAGTGCGCCGGTCGCGACCGCGGTCAAGAACACCTTGAGCATGATGAAGTTGCGGAGCTGCATCTGCCCCACGATCATGCCGGGTTCGAACACGCGCGATTTTTCCAGCGCGAAACCGAACACGATCCCCATGAGCAGGCCGGTGAGGATGGCGAGAGCGATAGCCGGCATTGGATTTCTCCCGATCAGATTCGACGGAGCGCGAGCATTGCGGTGACGATGCCGCCCGCGAACATCGCGGCCACCGCGACGGTCGACCCGACGGACAATTGCGCAAGGCCGGACAGGCCGTGGCCGCTGGTGCATCCGTCGGCGATCCGCGCGCCAAACAGCATCAAAAAGCCGGCTCCGAACGCAACCGCGTAGCGCCGCGCGGCCGACGGCGACCCGAGCGCCCGCGCCCAGATCGGCGAGATTGGCTGCCGGCGAGCCCCGGACATCTTCATCGATACGAACGCGCCGATCGCGATGCCGATGACCATGGCGACCTGCCACAGGTTCTTGGCGCTGGTTGCGACGTGCCTGGCGACGTAATCGATCCGGAGCAGGGCAGGGTCGAGCCAGCCCGCGATCGCGGCCCCGACCGTGACATAGGACGACGAGGCCCCGAGCGCGGT
This sequence comes from Rhodoplanes serenus, assembly GCA_945861855.1. Lineage (GTDB taxonomy): Bacteria > Pseudomonadota > Alphaproteobacteria > Rhizobiales > Xanthobacteraceae > Z2-YC6860. The sequence continues at coordinate 72,150 of CAMAWG010000004.1, read as the reverse complement.
CTCGATCATCAGGAACGCTGGAATCTGCAACAGCCCGATGGCAATTCCCGCGACGTAAGGCGACCAGGATTTATCGAAAAGCGACGGCATGTCAGCCTCTTACATATTCACATTCTTGCAAATGATACGGGGCGCCACCGGGCCGACATTGATCTGGGTCAAATGAGGGGGATGGCCGAAAGGGGCGCGCGCAATCGGGCGGGAACCAAATGGAACCTTCTGGATTGTCTCGGGCGCGCGGAACTGCGCGTCTTGAGTGAATTCACTGCACCCGGAGGGCTGACCGAATGGCTAGTAGCAAGGGCATTATCACCACCACCCAGGGCGCGATCACCGATGCCGCCAAGACCGGCATCGAAGGCGCAAGGTCAATGGCCGGGAGCGCGGCGGACACCGCGGCCAGCGCCGCGAACACCGCGGCCAAGGCGGTCACCGGCGCGGCGTTGACGGCCGTCCGGGGTGCCCGGCGGCTCGTCGGCGGCCCGAAGAAGCGGAAGACCGTGAAGCGCAAAGCCAAGGCCAAAAAGGCGATCAAGCGCAAGGCGGCCGCCAAGCGCCGTCCGGCGAAGAAGACGGCCAAGCGGAAGACCGTTCGCCGCAAGAAGCGCTAGCCCTTTCGGCAGGGCGCTACTTCTTCGAATACCCGTCGGTGCCCTGCCAGCCGTGCTTCGAAATGTCGAAGATCACGCCGTCCGGGTCCTTGAACTTGCGCTCGAAATTGCCCGAGCGCTCGTCGCCGAGGTCGAAGAAGAATTTGCCGCCGGCGGCCTCGATCCGCTTCTGCGTGTCCACCAGGTCCTCGACCTGGATGCCGAAGTGATGGGCACCGACGAAGGTCGAGCCTTCCTTCAGGTCGGAGGCGGCGGTGCCGCCTTTGCCCTTGAAGTTCAGGAGCGCCATGTTGATCACGCCGTCGCTCATGTAGATCGCCGAGCCGATCTCCAGGTCCTCGCGGCCGATCCTCTTGAACTCGAACACCTGGGAATAGAACTCGGCGGCCTTGTCGAGGTCCTTCACGACGACGGCGATGTGGCGCAGACGGGCCATGATGCTCTCCTGGAAATGACGGTCGCCGCCATCATAACTCCGCCCGTGCGGCAAGGGCTACCCTTCCTGTTCCATTGCCCTAACATGGCGGCATGACGGAACGTCACGCGGAGATCGTCGGCGCGGGCTTTGCGGGTTTGACCGCGGCCTGCGCGCTGGCCCAGCGCGGCTGGAGCGTGCGCGTGCACGAGCGCGCCGACCGGCTGCGGACCACGGGCGCAGGCATCTACATCTACGAGAATGGGCTTCGCGTGCTGGAGGCGGTCGGCGCCTATGCGGCGGCGGTGCGCGGCGCGCCGTTCGCCCACACCCGCGAGGTGCGCGACGACCGGAATCGGGTGATCTCGGTGCATCGCTGGCAGGGCAGCCGGGTGTTCTCGGTGGTGCGTCAGACCGTGATCAACGCGCTGGCGGAATCGGCTACGCTCTCCGGCGCCGAGATCGTTCTCAACTCGACGGCGGTTTCCGCCACCCCGGACGGCGTGCTGACCCTGGCCGATGGAACCACGCGGAAGGCCGATCTGGTGGTCGCCGCCGACGGCTCGAACTCACGGCTCCGCGACAGCCTGGGGCTTCTCGCCAAGCGCAAATACCTGGTGGACGGCTGCACGCGGTTGCTCATCGACAAGACGCCGGAGGAGATGGGCACCGAAGGCGCGACCACGATCGAATACTGGTCCGGCAGCCGGCGCGTGCTCTACACCCCCTGCAGCGAGACCGAGGTCTATATCGCGCTGACCATGCTCGACAGGGACGAGGCGGCGAAGGAAATCCCGGTCGACCGCGAGGCCTGGAAGCGCTGGTTTCCGCACCTCAGCTCCCTGATCGGCCGTATCCGGGCGGCCGGCCGCTACGACCGTTTCGAATACATCAAGCTCAGGCGCTGGTCGGCCGGCAAGGTCGCGGTGATCGGCGACGCGGCGCATGCGATCCCGCCGAACATCGGGCAGGGCGGCGGCTGCGCCATGATGAATGCGCTGTCGCTGTCGGTCTATCTTGACCGCGAGCAGGACGTACCCGTGGCGCTCGCCACCTGGGAGCAGAACGAGCGCGCCATCACCGAGCACACCCAGCGCGTCTCGCTGATGCTGGGCTGGCCCACGACCTGGCCGCCATACCTCCGCGCCAAGACCCTGGCGCTGGCGGGCAAGTCGAAATGGCTGGTGCGCCAGCGCACCAAAACGGCGCTGCATCACCCGACGGGGACGTAGGCCTCACCGTCAAAACGGCTGCGTGATCCCATCCAGCGGCGCGTCGCAATTCACCAGATCGACCCGCTTCCAGGCGATCCGCACCGCGCCGTCGATCTGAACGAGCCGGTGCCACGCCGTGCCTGCGAACAGCCGCTGCTGTTCCCGCCGGTATTCGATCATCAGGAATTTCGAGCGCACGGTCGCGGCGCGGCCCTCGGCCTCCTCGATCGTCACGTTGGCGACCACGCGGCTCGTCCGCGAACGCGGCTCCTGCGAATACATGCGGGGACTAGCCAGCCGCCGCACCCGCGTCTCCAGAAGCCGCCGGTCGTCGTAGATCAGCGACACCGTGTGGTGCGGATTGGCTTGACCCGACTCGCTCGGCACCCAGTACCAGCCGTCGGCGGTGAACAGCGCCAGCCAGTCGTCGAATTTCGCCTCGTCGAGCAGACGTGCCTCATGTTCAAGGAAAAGCATGCAGCGGTGCTGATCGAGCGGCGCTTCCGCCCGCGAGGGACGGCCTCGCAGCGGCGTGGCGCGGCGCCGGCTGGGCGGTGCGGTTCGGGACTTTTGCTTCTTCGCCATCAGGACGCCGCGCGGGCGGTTTCGGCGCCGGCGCGTCCGCTGCTCATATAGCCCTGCCAGGCGTCGAGCATGTTGCGGATGTAGACCTCGCTCGTCGAATTGATGCCCTTGCGGCCGCCATGCTGGTCGGGCAGGTCGCTCTGATAGCCCCGGCCGATCTGCAGCCATTCCGCGCCCTGACTCGAAAGCCCCATGTCGATGCGGTTGTAGATTTCGAGGTCGTCGGTCAGCACCAGGGAGCCGGTGCCGTTGACGATGTTGGCGAAGCTGATGGTATTTTTGAACATCTGCTCCGGCGCGCCCTTGAGCCGGAAGCTGTAGGTGTGGACCACGGTGCGGTTGACCGCGATCGGATGCACGACGCGAAGCTGCTGGAACTGGCTCATCAGCGAGACGTTCGGATAGATGTTGGAGTTCCAGCGCCGCACTTCGAGGATGCGCTGGGCCTCCTTCTTGCCCTTCTTCTTCTCCAGCGCGTTGAGATAATCGCGGAACACCGGGTCCTTCAGCGCGGCGACCAGCTTTGAATCGTCGTGGTAGTCGCCGAGATAGCTGTGGCCGTTGGGATAGGTCCAGATGCCGACCTGCGATTCCCAGAAGCTGTAGGGCGCGCCGTTCTGGCGCATCTGCCGGATCGCGATCTCGCCCGAGCCGTCGGAATGCACCGTGTCCGACTGCGCTTGCGCGGCCTCGATCGAGGAGCGGTGCGCGAACAAGGGATGCGCGGCGTCACACAGGTTCTCGAAATAGACCTTCCAGTTGCCGTCATAGGCGTGCTTGAACACGCCGCCCGCGGCCTCGATCTCGCCGTCCGGCGCGCGGTCGATCATGTCGTCGAGCGACGTGGTCATGTGGCCCAGCGACTCTTCGAGGTCCGGTCCCTCGGCCGCCTCGCTCGCAAAGATGAATCCGCGATAGCTCTTCACCCGCGCCACCGGCTGCATCGCCATCTTCGGATCGCCGACCTTGAACCCAGTTGGATAGCCGTGGTTGAGCGGCACGGCCTTCAGCCTGCCGTCGAGATGATAGGTCCAGCCGTGGTAGCAGCAGGTGAACTCGTCGGCCTGGCCCTTCTCGGTCGCCACCACCATCGCGCCGCGGTGGGCGCACTGGTTGCGGATCACGCGAAGCTCGCCGTCGGCGTCGCGCGTCATCACCACCGGATGGCGGCCGATCTGCGTTGCGAAATAATCGCCGGGCTTTTTGACCTGGCTTTCGTGGCCGATGTAGATCCAGGCGGTGCCGAAGATGCGCGCCATCTCCAGCTCGAAGATCGCCGGATCGGTGTAGAGCTGCCGGTGCACGCAGCCGGGCTTGAAGAAGCGCGAGAAGTCTTCGGTCATGGCGAAAGGGTATCGCAGCGCCTGTTTGCGAACAACCATTCCAGCCGAGCCGCGAGCGCGCTTTCCCTCCCCCTCTTGGGGGAGGGTGGACGCGAGCGAAGCGAGCGGCCGGGTGGGGAAAAACTCGTAACGAGTCCCCACCCGACTCGCGCTCGGCTATCGCCTCCGCGCGAGCCACCCTCCCCCGAGAGGGGGAGGGATGACGTGGCAACCGCGTGCCCCGATTACCCCAACTCCGCGGCGCGTTGCAGACTCGCGATCATCGACACCCGCATCAGATACTCGCGGGTGCGCGCCGGATCGGCGGCGATCGCCTGCAGGCTCTGGCGAAATTCGTCGCCGGGCGATTCCAGGTTCTTCTTGTTCTGGATCGTGGTCTTCTGGATGGCTTCGAGCGTGACGAGCCTCCGCTGCTTGTCGAAGCGCTCAAGCTCGGTTTCGCCGGCTTCGCCGCGCCACACCTTGGCCAGTCGCTCCGCCAGATTGACCGCGTCGTGGATGCCGCCGTTCATGCCCATGCCGCCGAGCGGATTGTTGATGTGTGCCGCGTCGCCGATGAGGAACGCGCGGCCGAGCTGGAAGGTCTTGGCCACCCGCTGATGCACCTTGTAGAGCGTCATATGCGAGATTTCGTAGTTCGATATTCCCGGTATCACGCCCGCCATCAGCGACTGGGCAAACTCCGGCGTTTGCACCCTTTCGTCGCTGGCGTCCTCGTTCACCAGAAACATCGCCCGCCACAATCCGGGAACCCGCAGCAGGAAATACCAGCGTTCCGGGTCGGCGACGTAGCTCACCGAGGACAGGCCGGGGATGACGCCGAAAAAATCGAACGGTGTCGAGATCACCAGAAGCCGGTCCGGCCAGGTGAAGCCCTCGAATTCGATGCCGAGCGAACGCCGCACCGCGCTGCTCGCGCCATCGGCACCGATCAGATAGCGGCCCGATCGCGTTTCGGGTTTGCCGTTGCGCTCGATCGTGATCTCGACGCCTGACGCAGTCTGGCTGACCGCCTTGACCGGGCTGTCGAACTGCAATTCGAAATTCGGATGGCCGCGCATCTGTTCATACAGAATGCGGGTGAGCTTCGACTGCTCGCATTGCACGCGATAGGGATGGCTGGTCGCATCGGCAATAGCGGAAAAATTGAACTCCGCCGTCAGCCCGTGCTTCTTCGTCCTGTATTGAAAGGTCGGGCAGACCAGTCCCTGCGCGATTAGCGGCTCGGCCGCGCCGAGCGCGTGCAGCATGTCGAGCGTCGGCGGATGGAAGGTCGAGGCGCGCGATTCCTCGCTGAGCTTCGGGCCCTGCTCGAACACCGTCACCGGCACGCCGGCGCGCGCCAGATGGGCCGCGGCGACGAGGCCGACAGGCCCCGCGCCGGCGATGAGAACCCGTTCTTCGCTCAAGCGCTACTCGATCTGGGCGATGCCGGCCTTGGCGATGATGTCGCGATACTTGGCGATCTCGTCGGTGTGGAACTTCTTCGCACGATCGAGCGGCAATGCGATGGTCTCGGCGCCGGCCTTCTCGAAGCCCTGCCGCACCTGCGGGTCGTTCAGGGCGTCGGTGACCTCCTTGTTGAGCCTCTCCAGGATCGGTTTCGGCGTTCCCTTTGGGGCCAGCAGCGCAAACCAGCCGTTGACCTTGTATTGCGGCAGGCCCGCTTCCGACGTGGTCGGCGTGTCCGGCAGCGCCGGGATGCGCTTGTCACCGGCGACCGCGAGCGGGATCGCGCCCTTGGCGCCGATCGGGCCCGCGACGTTCGGATACCACTGGAAGCCGACCGGCACCTGGCCCGCGATCAGGTCGGGTCCGTATTGCGCGATGTTGCGGTAGGGAACGTGGGTCAGCTTCGTGCCGGTGACCTGGCTGAAATACTCGCCCGCCAGATGCTGCGAGCTGCCGATGCCGACCGACCCGTAGTTGAGCTTGCCCGGATTGGCCTTGGCGTGATCGACCAGCGCCTTGAGCGAAGTGACCGGCAGGTTCTTGCTGGCCACGACCACGATGGTGAAGCCCGCGAACGGCGAGATCATCTCCAGGTCGTTCAGTGGGTCATAGCCAAGGGCTTTGTAGAGCGAGAGGTTGGCCGCGACCGGACCCGAGCCGCCGCCGAGCAGCGTATAGCCGTCCGGCGTGGCCTTGGCCGCAGCCGCGGTGCCCGAATTGCCGCCGGCGCCGGGCCGGTTTTCGACGATGATCGGCTGCCCCATCGATCGCGACATCTTGTCGAACATGATGCGCGAGACCACGTCGCTTGCGCTGCCGCCGGCAAACGGGATGATCACGGTGATCTGCTTGGTGGGATAGCCTTGCGCGCCGGCCATCGTGCCGCCGAGCGTCGCCGCAAGGGCCACGCCTGCGCCGAGAAGAAGCCGCTTCGTCATCGTCATTTCATTGTCCTTTGAATGGGAACTCAAGTGCCCGTGAATTTCGCCGGCCGTTTAGCATGGAACGCCTCCACGCCCTCGCGGAAGTCGTCCGATTGCCGCAGCCGGCTGTAGCAGTGGCCCTCGAGTTCGATCGCCGTGGTCAACATAGCATCCTCGGTGTCGTTGAGGAGCTTTTTAGCCGTGCGCTGGGCGAGGGGCGAGAATGCACGCAGTTCATCGACCAGCGCGTCGGTCGCGGTTTCGAGCTTCGCATCGGGCACAAGCTCGGTGGCGATGCCCCATTCATGGGCTTGCTTTGCCGGGATGCGGCGCGAGCGCATCACGATGTCCTTGGTGCGGGTGATGCCGATGATCTTCTGCAGCCGCGCCGAGCCGCCGGAGCCGGGGATCTGCCCGAGCCGTTGCTCGGGCAGCGCATAGAACCCGGTTTCCGACACGATGCGGAAATCGCAGGCGAGCGAGACCTCGAAACCGACGCCGAAGCAGAAGCCGCGGTTCGCCGCGATCACCGGCTTGGAGCAGCGCGCGGGCGCCGCGATATTCCAGGCGAGCTTGGACACCGTCTCCGGCCGCGCCTCCAGGAAGCCCTTGATGTTGCCGCCGCTGGAGAAGTGCTCGCCGATGGCGCGCAGCACGATGATCCGCACGCGGGAGTTCTCGTCCAGGCTCTCGAACACCAGCCGGAGCTGGTCGCGCTGCGGCATCGACACCACGTTGAGCGGCGGCCGGTCGAGGATGACGTCGGCGCGTTCGCGCGCCTCGTCGATCTCGACGCGGAAGCCGTCGAGCGCGGCAAGGCGGGGGTCTTCGAAGACGGCGGGCGAACTCATGCGGCGGTTCCTCGTGACTGTGGAGCGTTTCGTTCGGGTTCGTATTCGCCGGCCACCAGCAGCCGGCGCAGGAGCTTGCCGACCGGCGATTTGGGGATGGTCTCGACGAAGACGTAACGGCGCGGCCGCTTGAAGTTGGCGAGCCCGGCATTGCGGCAGTGCCGGTCGAGACCTTCCTGCTCGACCGGCGCGCGGCGCTTGATGAAGGCGGTGACGACCTTGCCCCAGCGCTCGTCCGGGAGGCCGACCACCGCCACCTCCGACACCGCCTCGTGCAGCGACAGGCAGCTTTCGATCTCGACCGGCGAGACGTTCTCGCCGCCGGTGATGATCATGTCGTCGACCCGGCCGGTGACGAACAGGTCGCCGTCGGTGTCGAACGCGCCGGTGTCCCCCGTAAAATACCAGCCCTGGCGCAGCGCCTTGGCGTCGGCCTCGGGCCGCCGCCAGTAGCCCTCGAAGGATTCGTCGCTCTGCAGCAGCGCGATGATCTCGCCTTCCTCGCCGGGCGGAGCGGTCTCATCGGGCGAGGCTGCGCCCAATCGCACCACGCGCACCATCTGGTTGATGCCGGCGCGGCCGGCGGAGCCGGGTTTCTTCGGCGCGTCCTGGTCGATGGTGAAGGTGTAGATTTCCGACGAGCCATAGTGATTGACGAACAGCTCGGGTTTGAACGCCGCCTGCAGTTGCTTGAGCAGGCCGTCGGTCATCGAAGCGCCGGCAAAGCCGATCTTCCGGACCGAGGTGACATCCGTCTTCTTGAACCGCTCGTGATGCACGAGATCGTGATAGAGCGTCGGCACCAGATAAAGGTTGGTGATTTTTTCCGCTTCGATCAGTTCCAGCGCGCGCGCCACGTCGAAGCGCGGCAGGCACACGAACGTGCCACCGATCAGCGACATGGCGAGCAGCGAGCGCACCCCCATGGTGTGATAGAGCGGCATCACTCCCAATGTGCGCTCGCCGGAGCGGTAGAGGTTCTGCGCGACATGGGCGAGCGCCGCGGCGCGCTCGGCGCGCTGGCGGCGCGGCACGCCCTTGGGCTTGGCGGTGGTGCCCGAGGTGTAGAGCATTACCGACCAGGCCTACGCGTCCGCAAGGGGCCGCGCGTCCGGGGCATCCGCCGCCACCAACGATTCAAATGTGATGTCTCCCGGAAGTCCGACGGCGATTTTTGGGCGCTTTGCCGCCTCGGCCGATGCCTTGACCGCCTCCGCCGACACGCCCTCATAGACCAGCGCCTTGGCCTCGGCATTCTCCAGGCAATAATCGAGCTCTTCCGCGGTGGAGCGCCAGTTCAGCGGCGTGATGACGATACCCGCGAATTGGCAGGCCCAATGGATCGTCGCTGCCTGCCAGTTGTTCTGCAGCAGGGTGACCAGATGGTCGCCGGGCTTCAGCCCCAGCCGGTGGAAGCCCGCGGCCAGCGCGGAAATCCGCCGGTACCACTCCGCATAAGTAAAACGCACGCCGCCATCGACGATGGCGAGCGCGTTGGGGTCGCGGGAGACGCTGGCCAGAAAGCTTGTGCCGAGATCGAGCATGGGTCGTCGGTGTTCCTCGCAGCCCAAGGATGATACATCTTCATCCCATGACCAAGCACGAGATGCCGACGCACGGGACCAATGCGCCGCAGCCGGTCCGCAGCCTGCGGGACTGGCTCGACCATCTCGCCGCGCGCGGCAGGCTTTCGGTGCTCAAGCCGAACATCGGGCTGAAGTTCGAGCTGGCGGCCTATGCCAAGCGCCTCGATGGCCAGCGCGCGACCATGTTTCCCAAACCCGGCGGCCATCCGATCCCGGTGGTGTCCGGCCTCGTGTCCGACCGCGGCTGGATGGCGGAGGCAATGGGCGTCGAGCCCTCCGAGATGCTCGCCGCTTTCCAGAAGGCGGCGTCCAATCCCATTGCCTGGCAGGAGGTGAAATCGGCGCCGGCCCAGGAGGTGGTTCACCAGGCTCCGCTCGACCTTGCGAAAATCCTGCCGCTGCCGACTCACAACGAGCACGACGGCGGCCCCTATATCGCCGCCGGCATCATGATCGTGCGCAATCCGCGCACCGGAAAGCAGAACGTCTCGATCCACCGTTGCCAGCTCACCGGTCCGAACCGGCTCGGCGTGCTGGTCCTGCCGCGCCACACCTTCGCGTTCCACCGCATGGCGGAGCAGGCGGGCGAGCCGCTCGACGCAGCGATCGTCGTCGGCGTCGATCCGCTGACGTTGCTCGCCTCGCAGGCGATCGTGCCGATCGATCACGACGAGCTTGAGATCGCGGGCGCCCTGCAAGGCCGGCCGCTGCCGGTGGTGAAGTGCCTCACCAGCGACATCCGCGTGCCGGCCGAGGCCGAGATCGTCATCGAAGGGCGTTTCCTGCCGAACGTGCGCGAGCCGGAAGGGCCGTTCGGCGAGTTCCCGCAAACCTACGGCACCCGTTCCAATCGTGAGGTCATGGAGATCGTCGCGGTCACCCACCGCAAGGACGCGATCTTCCACACCGTCGTCGGCGGCGGCCTGGAGCACCAGTTGCTCGGCGCGATTCCGAAGGAGGCGACGCTGCTCACGCACCTGCACCGCAATTTCCCGAACGTGCTCGACGTGCATCTGTCGCCGGGCGGCGTCATGCGCTTTCATCTCTATGTCAAACTCAAGAAGACCCAGGAGGGCCAGGGCAAGAACGTTATCCTCGGCGCCTTCGCCGGCTCTTTCGATCTCAAGCACGTCATCGTCGTGGACGAGGACGTCGACATCCACAATCCGGCCGAGGTCGAATGGGCGGTGGCGACACGCTTCCAGGCCGACCGCGATCTGGTCATCGTGCCGGAGAGCCAGGGCTCCAAGCTCGACCCGTCGAACCGCGACGGCGTCGGCGCCAAGATGGGTATCGATGCCACCAAGCCGCTGGCCGCGCCGGAGATGACCTTCAAGCGCATCCGCGTGCCGGGCGAGGAGGCCATCGACGTGGCCGAGGCGCTCAAGCGTGGCGGCGACTGGCGCGCGGCGTTGAAGTCTTAAAGCGCTTGCTCTCGAGTGTGCGGCGCTGTCGATAAATCGTTTGAGTCGCTACGATGCCGTCTCCTAAGCATAAGGCCTGCCATGAAACGTCGGAGTTTTCTCGGTGTGCTTGGTGGCGCGGCAGCGTGGCCGCTCGCGGCGCGTGCGCAGCCGACGATGCCTGTGATCGGGTTTTTGCACTCGAATGCGCCAGCGCAATACGTCCGCTTCGTAGCGGCTTTCAAGGCGGGCCTGAAGGAAGGCGGCTACGTCGAGGGCCAGAATGTCGCAATCGAGTACCGGTGGGCGGAAGGTCAGAGCGACCGGTTGCCGATCATGGCCGCAGAACTGGCTCGCAAAGGTGTCGCCGTGATTGCCTGCGCCGGTGGCGAAAATCCTGTGCTCGCGGCCAAGGCGGCGACCAAAACCATCCCCATCGTGTTCTCCATGGGCGTCGATCCGGTCGCGCTCGGCATCGTCCCGAGCTTGGCGCGACCGGCGGGCAATGTGACCGGCATCACCATGCTCACCACGTCGCTGGAGAGTAAAAGGTTCGGCCTGCTGCACGAGATTATTCCAAAGGCGCAAACAATTGCCGCCATGATCAACCCGACCCGTCCTACCGCCCGGATCCAGATCGAGGAGTTGCGCGCTGCGGCAGCGCAGGCGGGCGTCAAGCTTGTCATGGTCGAGGCGAGCAAGGAGACCGACTTCGAGCCTGCCTTCGCGCAAATGGCAGCGCAGGGCGCGGGCGCGTTGCAGGTTTGCGCCCATCCGTTGTTCCTGATCCATCGCCAGCAACTCGTCACGCTGGCCGCGCATCATCGTATACCGGCGATGTACGACTTTCGGGATCATGTAGAGGCGGGCGGCCTGATGAGCTACGGCACCGATTTGGCCAACAACTATCGGCAGTCGGGCGTCTACGTCGCACGCATTCTCAGGGGCGCCCGGCCGGAGGACCTTCCGGTGATGCAGGCCTCGCGGTTCGAGTTCGTGATCAATCTGGTGACGGCCAAGGCCCTTGGCCTCGAAATCGCGCCAACCTTGCTGGCGCGGGCCGATGCGGTGATCGAATGAGCAAGCCGGAGTGCGGTGCAGTTGCCGTCTTCCCAGCGCTGCCCATATTTAAGGCAAGGAGCGCTGGAATCTGAACCGGCAAAGGCTCTTTACGCCGGGCAGGTTTTGGCGCGAGGCTTGCAATACCACCAAATGGGGAACTCGCGCCGGGCGAGGACATTGAATGCCCGGCGGGTGGGGGAGTGCAGCCGGTGCGCTTGGCGTTCGATGAGATGAAGGGGACGGACGGCCTGGCGCGGCCGGCCTATGCCGAGCTTGCCAAATGGCTGGGCGAAGTCCGCCCCGACGTCCTGGACTACCGCCGCAAGGAAGCCGAGCTCCTGTTCCGCCGGATCGGCATCACCTTCGCGGTCTATGGCGAGGCGGACGCCCAGGAGCGGCTGATCCCGTTCGACGTGATCCCCCGCATCCTGTCGTCGTCGGAATGGGACACGCTGAGCCGCGGGCTGGAGCAGCGGGTCAAGGCGATCAACGCCTACCTCCGCGACATCTACGGCCGCCGCGAAATTCTCAAAGCCGGCATCGTGCCTGAGGATCTGGTGTTCCAGAATCCGGTGTTCCGCCCGGAGATGAACGGCCAGAAGGTGCCGCACGACATCTATGTGCACATCGCCGGGATCGACGTGGTCCGCGTCGACGCCGACACCTTCTATGTGCTGGAAGACAACGCCCGCACCCCCTCCGGCGTCTCCTACATGCTGGAGAACCGCGAGATCATGATGCGGCTGTTCCCGGAACTGTTCTCGCGCCACCGCGTGGCGCCGGTGGAGAACTATCCCGACGAATTGCTCGCCACCTTGAAATCGCTCGCGCCGGATTCCGCGCCCGGCGATCCGAACGTGGTGCTGCTCACCCCCGGCGTCTACAACTCCGCCTACTACGAGCATTCGTTCCTGGCCGACAAGCTCGGCATCGATCTGGTCGAGGGCCGCGACCTGTTTGTGAAGGCGGGCATCGTCTACATGCGCACGACGCAAGGCGCCCGGCGCGTCGACGTGATCTACCGCCGCGTCGACGACGACTTCCTCGATCCGCTGACGTTCCGTCCGGATTCCGCGCTCGGTGTCGCCGGCCTGATGTCGGCCTATCAGGCCGGCAACGTCACGCTCTCCAACGCGGTCGGCACCGGCATTGCCGACGACAAGGCGATCTACAGCTACATGCCGGACATTCTGAAGTTCTATCTCGGCGAGGAGCCGATCCTGAAGAACGTGCCGACCTGGCGCTGCCGCGAGCCTGAGCATCTCACCTATGTGCTCGAACATATCGAGGAACTGGTGGTCAAGGAGGTGCACGGCTCCGGCGGCTACGGCATGCTGATCGGGCCGATGGCCGACAAGGCGCAGATCGCCGCGTTCCGCACCAAGCTCAAGCTCGATCCCAAGGGCTTCATCGCGCAGCCGACGCTGGCGCTCTCGACCTGCCCGACCTGCGTCGAGGTCGGCGTCGCGCCGCGCCACGTCGATCTGCGGCCGTTCGTGCTCTCTGGCCGCGACCGCATCCGCATCGTGCCCGGCGGACTCACGCGCGTGGCGATGAAGCAGGGCTCGCTGGTGGTCAATTCCAGCCAGGGCGGCGGCACCAAGGACACCTGGGTGCTGGACACGTAGCATGCTGTCTCGCACCGCCGATAATCTCTACTGGCTCGCGCGCTACGTCGAGCGCGCGGAATACCTCGCGCGCATCCTGGAGGCGACGCAGCGGCTGACCGCGATGCCGCTCGCCTATGTCGGCGAGACCAACGAATGGGAATCGGCGGTGGCGACCGCCGGCTGCGCGGCGGCCTTCTTCGCGGTCCATTCCGAGGCCAACGAGGAGACCGTCACCGACTTCCTCGCCTTCTCGACCGAGAATCCCTCGTCGATCCGCAACTGCTTCGAGGTCGCGCGCGCCAACGCACGCGCGGTCCGCACCGCGCTGACCGTGGAGATGTGGGAGGCGATCAACACCGCCTGGCTTGAACTGAAGCGCTTCGGCAACCAGCCGGCCTCGCGCGAGGAGTTCGCCCGCTTCCTGCGCTGGGTGCAGGAATCCTCGCTGCGCTTCGACGGCTCCGCCTACCGGACCATGCTGCGCAACGACGCCTACTGGTTCTCCCGCGTCGGCGTCTATATGGAGCGTGCCGACAACACCGCGCGCATCCTCGACGTGAAGTACCACCTGCTGCTGCCGGCCCACGAGCACGTCGGCGGCCCGCTCGACTATTACCAGTGGGCGGGCATCCTGCGCTCGGTCTCCGCGCTCACCGCCTATCATTGGGTCTATCGCGAGAGCCTGAAACCCTGGCTGATTGCGGACCTGCTCATCCTCAACGAGCAGATGCCGCGCTCGCTCGCGAGCTGCTACGAGAATCTGGTGCAGAACCTCGACCGCATCGCCGGCAATTATGGCCGTCAGGGGCCGGCGCAGCGCCAGGCCCGCAGCGTCCGCGCGAGGCTGCAGAACAGCCGCATGGACGAGATTTTCCAGACCGGCCTGCACGAGTTCATCAGCGCCTTCGTCGAGGACAACAACCGCCTCGGCAGCGCCCTGACGCAGCAGTATCTGGCTTAATCGTTCCGAGTTTCCGCCGCGCCGCGGCTTTACAAATCTTTACATTGGAGAAAAGCCCCAGACACCGGGAGCCCCCATGTTCGTTTCGGTGGGAACGCCACCTTGAAACCACAGGAGCTCTCGATGTCTGACAATGTGAACTCTCCCGCCCCGGATGCTGGCCAGAAGCCGCAGCGCACCCGATGCCGCCGCACGGCGTGGATCGTGGTGGCCGTCGTCGCTGCCGGACTGACCGGCGCGGCAGTCACCAGCGCTTTCAGCCGCGGCCCCGGTCATTGGCAAGGCGGCATGATGGGCGGTCATGGCGGTATGATGGGCGGCTCGTTCGATCCCGCGCAGGCGGAAAGCCGGGCCGACCGGATGGTGCGGCACATGTCCATCGAACTCGAAGCCACCGACGCGCAGCAGGAGAAGCTTCGCGCCGTGGCCAAGGCGGCCGTGAAGGATCTCCTGCCGATGCGCGAGAAGGCGCAGTCGGCCCGTCTGAAGGCCCGCGAACTGCTCACCCAGCCGGCGATCGATCGCGCCGAGATCGAGCGGTTCCGGACTGAGCAGGTCGCGCTCGCCGACACGTTTTCCAAGCGCGTCGCGCAGGCCATCGGCGACGCGGCGGAAATCCTGACGCCGGACCAGCGCCGCAAGCTGAACGATCACCTGCCTGCCATGGGCGGGCGCGGCATGGGCGGTCCCGGAATGGGCGGTCCCGGAATGGGCGGTCCCGGAATGGGCGGCCCCGGCCGTCACTGGAATCGGTGATAGAATGTCGCCGTGGCCGATCGCATCCTGCTGATTGAAGACGACCCGCGCCTCGCCGAGATGGTGAAGAACTATCTCGGCGAGGCCGGTTTTTCCGTGACGGTGTCGCCGCTCGGCATGGCCGGGATTGCGCTGGAGGCGCGGGAGACGTTCGACGCGCTGGTGCTCGATCTCATGCTGCCGGACATGGACGGGCTGGAGGTCTGCCGGCAGATCCGTGCGCGCTCGCAGACGCCGATCCTGATGCTGACCGCCCGCGGCGACGCCATGGACCGCGTGGTGGGCCTGGAAATCGGCGCCGACGATTATCTCCCCAAGCCGTTCGAGCCCCGCGAAATGCTGGCGCGCCTGCGCGCGATCCTGCGGCGCCGGGGCCGCGACCGGAATGTCGAGTTGCTCCGGTTCGGCCGGCTGGAGATCGACGCCAGCGCGAGAAAGGCCCGGCTGGACGGGACCGAATGCGCGCTGACCGACTATCAGTTCTCACTCCTCCTCGTGCTGGCGCAGCATCCGGGCCGGGTAATGTCGCGCGAAGCCATCATGGAACTGATGAAGAACGAGCGGCTGGAATCCTTCGACCGTTCCATCGACGTCCATATCTCTCGCATCCGGGCCGCCATCGAAGCCGACCCCAAGAAGCCGCGTCGGATCATCACGGTCCGCGGCAGCGGCTATGTGTTCGCCAAGGCTCAGGATTGAGCAGGGCAGATGCGGCGCCTCTACCAGAAGATCTACCTGACGATCATCGCGAGCCTTCTGCTCGTCGTGCTGGTGGCCGGCGGGGTGTGGCGGTGGGGCGGCGGCCCGCCGGGGCCCCAGGTGTTCGAAATGGCGGGCGAACTTGCGAGTATGGCCTTGCCTCCATCGGCGGCGCCGCAATCGGAGCAGCAGCGGGCGGTCGAGCAGCTCGCGCAGCGCTTCCGCACCGATCTGGCGCTTTTCACGGAGCGCGGCGTGCCGATTGCAGGCGCCGGCCGGCCGCTTCCGCCGCCGCCGCCGCGAGGCGAGGGCGGATGGGCCTACGGGATGGGCGGGCCGGCCTGGAGCTTCCGCCTGCCGGACGACCGCTGGATCGTCGTGCGCGCGCCCGGACGGCACCGGCATCCCGCCATCGGCCTGGTGTTGTTCCTGGGCGGCATCGCTCTCGCGGTGGCGCTCGCCGCATACCCCGTCGTTAGAGGCCTGACGCGGCGTCTGGAGCGGTTGCAGGCGGGCGTCGATACGCTCGGTGCCGGCGACCTCTCGGCGCGGGTGAGCGTGGAGGGCAAGGACGAGGTTGCGCGGCTTGCGGAGAGCTTCAACCGGGCCGCCGTCCGTATCGAGGAACTGATGGGCGCGCATCGCATGCTGCTTGCCAATGCGTCGCACGAGTTGCGGACGCCCTTGTCGCGCATCCGCCTCGGCATCGATCTGCTGCAGCAGACCCATGACCCCAAGTACAAGGCCGCCCTGGAGCACGACATTGCCGAGCTGGATCTGATGATCGACGAGATCCTGCTCACCAGCCGGCTTGGCGCGGTCCAGAAGCCGCAGATGGAGGAGAGCATCGACCTGCTAGGCCTCGCGGCGGAGGAGTGCTCGCGCTACGACGACTGCACGGCGGAAGGCGAGGCGCTCACGGTCAGGGGAGAGCGGCGCCTTCTGGCCCGCCTGATCCGCAACCTGCTCGACAACGCCGGCCACCACGGAACCCCGCCGGTTCGCGTTGTGGTCCGCCGGGACGGCGATCGAGCCATCGTCGAGGTCATGGACAACGGCGCGGGCATACCGGAAACCGAGCGCGAGCGGGTGTTTTCGCCGTTTCATCGCCTGGGCGGGGATACCAGGGGCATGGGCCTCGGCCTGGCGCTGGTGCGGCAGATCGCCCGGCTTCACGGCGGCGATGCGATCGTCGCGCCCCGGCCCGGCAATCCGAGCTGCTTTCAGGTCAGCATGCCGATGCCGGCCGGAACAAAAGCGTAAATCGTAAGGCTTGACCCGGCCACCGGCGTTTTCGATGCTGATTCAGGCATGCGCATCCAGATCTCGCACGAGACCGTGTATCGCTACGAGGAGCCCGCGCGCGGCGTGATCCAGACGCTGCGGCTCACGCCGCGCAATCACGACGGCCAATATGTCGAGAACTGGCGCATCGACGTGTCGGAGAACTGCCAGCTCGATCAGCACGAGGACGCCTTCGGCAACATCACCCATGTGTTCAGCGCCGAGGGGCCGTTCCAGGAGCTTCGCGTGCTGGTCGAGGGGGAGGTGGATACGCAGGACACCCACGGCGTGGTGATCGGTGCCATCGAGCGTTTTCCGCCGAGCCTGTATCTGCGCGAGACGCCGTTGACGCGGATCGACCCGGCGATCGGGGCCTTCGCGAATATCTCGCGCGGCGCCGGCGACGACCCGCTGAAGATGCTGCATGACCTGCTTGAGCGTCTGCACGGCGAGATGGCCTACGACGAGTCCCCGACGCAGGCGACCACCACGGCGGCCGAGGCCTTCGCGCTCAAGCGCGGCGTGTGCCAGGACCTGACCCATATCTTCATTGCAGCAGCGCGCAGCCTCGCCATCCCCGCGCGCTATATCGGCGGCCATTTCCAGCGCGCCGACGGCGTGAGCGACCAGGAGGCCGGGCACGCCTGGGCGGAGGCCTTCGTTCCGACTCTGGGCTGGGTCGCCTTCGACACCGCCAACTGCATCTGCGCGACCGACGCCCATGTGCGCATCGCGGTCGGCCTCGACTATCTCGGCGCGGCGCCGGTGCGCGGCACGCGCTACGGCGGCGGCAGCGAGACGCTCGATGTTTCGGTCCGCGTCAGTTGTCCGATGCCGGGGCAGCGGCAGACTCAGAGCTGAACTGGGCCGGGCACCGGCCGCGCGATCAGTGCACCGCGTGCATTTCCACCCGGGGCGGGGACGCCGTTGCGGCGGTCGCGACCTTGGCGGGCGGGGCCTTGGCTTTCGCGCCGTTGGCGGGTTCCTGCTTGGACGCCTTCACTTTGACTTCAATCGCCTTTGCGTGAGCCGCCTTGGGCTGGCCCGGATCGATGTAAGGGAGGTTGATTTCACCCGCGGTGGCCATCTGGATCCGTTTGCGCACCGCGGTCCTGAAGCTCGCTTGCGGCATGGCCGGGCTCAGGTCGCACAACTCCGCGTCGCTCCTGCGCATCAGGCTCTCGCCCTCCGGATCCTGGACGTTGGCGATCAGGATCACCGGCACGGCGGGCGCGCTTCGCGAATGAGGCAGCCACTGCGCCATGGTGGTGACGGTGGCGGGGCGCTCGGCACTCGACGGTACGACATGGACGACGCGGAAGCCGCGCGCCTTGAGCTCGGCGAGGATGATCGGCAGCGCCTCCACCGTCCGCGCATGGATGTCGTGCAGCAGCAGGATGCCCTTGCCCTTGGACTCGAGCCGGTTCAGCGCGCGGCGCGCGACCTCGCGGCCGCCGATCTTGTGCCAGTCGTCGGCAGGAATGTCGGCGCCCCAGACCTGGAGACCTTGCGCGGCCGCATGGGCGTGCGCGGCCGCCGTATGCCCGAAGCCCGGGAAGCGGAAGAACGGAGCGACCTTGTCCGGGCCGCCCAGCGCCTTCGCGGTCGCAGCGATCCCGTCGTCGATCTGCATGTTGCCGCGCTCGACCGATTGCGCCCGGAACTTGATCGGGTGGTTCATGCTATGGGTGCCGATGGTGTGGCCTTCGTCATGGGCGCGCCGCACCAGCGCGGGGTATTCCCTTGCCATCTCGCCGACGATGAAATAGGTCGCGCGGACGCATTCGGCGGCGAGCATGTCGAGAATCTTGGGGGTGTGGGGCGGTATCGGGCCGTCGTCGAAGGTGAGCACCACTTCCCTGTCGACAAGCGGCAGGGTCTCCGCGTAGTCCATCGTGCCGATCCGGCCATGCTCGCGGGGGTCGACGACGATGGTGCGGCTGGTGCCGAGCGCGCTGGGATTGCCGGGGCATTCGCCGGCGGTAGCCGCGATCATGCCGCCGCACAGCGCGAGCGGCGCAGCCAAAAGCGAAACGATCCTTGCCAGCCCCGAAGCCATAGCCCCCGCGCGCGCCGCACTTATCCCCGGCTCATATTGCACCTGCCCGCCGGTGGCGACATGAACAGATGTTTGGATTCACATGATTCTTCGCGACGTGAAGCCTTCCAGCAACAGTTTCACTCCGGCCGAGCGGCGGCTGATCGAGCGGCTGCGCACGCCGCGGCAGGTGCAGCGCTTTCTCAACCGGCTGCCCTACAACACCGAACTTTCCGGCGACTCGCTGCGGAGCTTCCGGCAGGTGGTCCGGCGCGGCACCGCGCATTGCCTTGAGGCTGCGCTGTTTGCGGCCTGCGTCATGGAGCAGCACGGCTATCCGCCGCTGCTGATGGGCCTGGAATCGGCCGACGGGCTCGACCACGTCATCTTCGCCTATCGCCACCGCGGCCGCTGGGGCTCGGTCGGCCGCTCGCGCGATCCCGGCCTGCATGGGCGGAAGCCGGTGTTCCGTTCGCCCCGCGCGCTGGCGGAAAGCTATTTCGATCCGTACATCGATTTCACCGGCCTCGTCACCGGCTATTCGGTGACGCATCTGCGGGTGATGGGATCGTATGACTGGCGGTTCTCACGCCGGAATGTGTGGGCGGTGGAGAACATGCTGCTGCGCATTCCGCACCTCAAGATCAGGCGGTCGCGAAAGCGCGTGAAGCGCGAGCGGGAAAAGTACCGCCTCTATCTGGAGACGCATAAAAAGAAGCCGCTGTATTATCGCGGTCGGGAGAAATGGTCGGAAATTCCGAAGCACTTCCTGTAGCGCGTCACATAATCGCGAATTCGGAATTCTTCCGGTCGGTGACCAGCATGCAGCCCGGATAATGCGTGATGCAGAACTCCGGTTTCACCGTCGCGACCACCGACTGCGGCGTCACCCCGCAGGCCCAGAACACCGGAATCTCGTCATCCTTCATCGGCGCCGGATCGCCGTAGTCCGGCTTCATGATGTCCTTGATGCCGATCAGCTCCGGCTTGCCGATATGCACCGGCGCGCCGTGCACGGCGGGAAACCGGGTCGTAATCTGGATGGCGCGGATAGCGTCGGCGGGTTTGAGGGGCCGCATCGACACCACCAGCGGCCCGTGGAACGGGCCCGCCGCCGTCGTCGGCACATTGGTGCGATACATCGGCACCGTCGAGCCGCAGGTGATGTGGCGCAGCTCGATGCCGTCCTGCATCAGCGCGTCCTCGAAGGAAAACGAACAGCCGAGCGCGAAGATCACCAGGTCGTCGCGCCAGTGCTTGCCGAGGTCGGTCGGCTCGTCGATCAATTCGCCGTTGCGGAACACCTTGTAGCGGCAGAGGTCGGTGCGGATGTCGAGATCCGCGGCGAGCGAGGGCAGGCGAGGGTCCCCGGGCGCGCCGGCCGCGAGCAGCGGGCAGGGCTTCGGGTTGAGCTGGCAGAAGCGCATGAAGTCGGAGGCGAGCGCTGCCGGCAGGATGGCGAGATTGCCCTGCACGTAGCCCGGCGCCAGCCCCGAGGTCGGGCCGGTCCATTCGCCGCTGCGGATCGCCCGGCGGGCGGCTTCGCCGGTCTGCGGGACGACGGCCGATGGACGTGGATTGGCAACGGCGGAAGGCATGACTGTCCCCGGATTTGGGCGCCGACGATACGCCGACGCATATTTATCCCGATCCTAACATCGCCTGCTGCCACAGCCCACCGCATCGGCAAAGCCCAAAAGCCCTGCCGGACCGGACTTTTGGCCGCGTCCAGCTTGTTGGCAGGCCCTTGCCAACGTGTATGATAGGGGACGTTTGATTGAATGACGTCTGATGGTGGGCACGGCGCGCCGCGGTCCTTGAGGGGGGACATCAGAGGGTTCTTTCTCCGGCCGCCGCCGTCACAGTATCAGCTCGATGGATTTCCGCCGCTGCAGGGTGGCGGAGACGAACCAGGCCTTCGCCGAACCGCTCGTGGCGACGACCGCGGCTTTTGTCCGAGCGGACCTGGGAGGTATTCATCATGACTGACGACACTCGCGATCATGAAGGCTTCTGGCACCGCGGCAAGGTCACGCGCCGCAGCGTGATCGGCTACGGCGTCTCGGCGGGCGCGCTCGGCGCCGCCATGCTGGTGCCGGCGCCGTGGCAGGCGGCCTTCGGCCAGGCCAAGCCCTACAAGATCGGCTCGCTGCAGCCCTTGTCGGGCGCGGGCGCAGCCGGCGGCAAGACCGCGCTGGTCGGCTTGCAGATGGCGGTGGACCGCATCAACAAGGCAGGCGGCATCAACGGCCGGCCGGTCGAGATCGTGGTCGCCGACGACGAGTCCAAGCCCGACGTCGGCCGACGCAAGACCGAGAAGCTTCTGGTCGAGGACAAGGTCGACGCCCATGTCGGCGGCTTCCTCTCCAACATCTGCCTCGCCTGCATGCCGGTGTTCGAGGAGAACAAGGTCGTCAACATGATCAGCGTGTGCCTCGACACCACGCTGACCACGACCAAGTGCAACAAGTACAGCTTCCGGGTCCATGACTACGCGCCGTCGCAGGCGGTCGCCTTTGCGCCCGAACTCGTCAAGATGGGCAAAAAGTGGCACATCGCCTACGCCGACTACTCCTGGGGCCAGTCGACCAAGGACGCCTACGCCGACGAGATTAAAAAGGCGGGCGGCGAGATCGTCGGCACCACGGGCATTCCGCTCGGCACCGCCGACATGACGTCGTTCCTGTCCAAGATCAGCGGCAATTTCGACGGCCTGTTCGGCATCTTCTTCGGCAAGGACGGCGTGACCATCGGCAACCAGGCGTTCGATCTCGGCCTCACCAAGAAATACAAGTGGGCCGGCGACGGCGCGATCGCGGAATCCACCAACCTGCCGGCGCTCGGCAGCAAGATCGACGGCTTTATCGGCATCAACCGCTATATCCCGGTGCTCGATCCGCCGTTCAACACGCCGTCGCACAAGAAGTTCTTCGACGACGCCAAGGCGCGGCTGTCCAAGATCGATTCCTCCAATCCGGACCCGGATCGCTACGTGCAGGCGAACTACGAAGCGATGAATGCGCTCAAGATCGGCATGGAGAAGTCGAAGTTCCGTGGTCGCGAGGACACCGACAAGCTGATCGGCGCGCTGGAAGGCCTTGAGATGAAGGAGGGTGACGACTTCCCGCAGGGCGACAAGACGCTTCGCAAGGAAGATCACCAGGCGTTCCTGCGACAGGTCATCGCGGAGGTGAGGGGCGGCAAGTACAAGGTCCTCAAGGTGATCGACAAGGACAAGACGGTCTTCCCGCCGGCCTGCAAGTTCACCTAAGTGCAGGCAGACACTCCCGTTGCGACATCCTCCCCGGCCACCGGCCGGGGAGGCGAGACGGCTCCTGTGCTTCGCACCGAGGGGCTGACCATCCGCTTTGGCGGACTGACCGCGCTCAACAACGTCAATTTCCAAATCGGCCGGGGCGAAATCCGCGCCATCATCGGGCCGAACGGCGCGGGCAAGAGCACCTTTTTCAATTGCGTGACCGGCGTGCTGCGGCCCACCTCGGGGCGCATCCTGCTCAATGGCGCCGACATCACCGGACTGTCGCCGAACCTGATCTCGCGGGCGGGCGTCGCACGCTCCTACCAGATCACCAACATCCTGCCGAACGCCACCACGATGGAAAACGTGCGCATCGCCGCGCAGTCGCGCCGCCACGGCTGGAACATGCTGCGGCACTACAGCAGCTTCCGCGACATCGCCGAGAAGGCGGAATCCGTGCTGGCTTCGGTCGGCCTTGCGGCCAAGGCCGACGAACTGGCTTCCAACCTTTCGCACGGCGAGCAGCGCAATCTGGAGATCGGCATTGCGCTGGCGACCGAGCCGCAGCTTCTGTGCCTCGACGAGCCGACCGCCGGCATGAGCGCGGCCGAAACCCACGACACCATCCAACTGGTCCGCGAGATCGCCAAAAACCTGACCATCCTGATCGTCGAGCACGACATGCCCCTGGTCATGGACTTGGCCGATCGCATCACCGTTTTTCACTACGGCGAAATCCTGGCCGAGGGGCCGCCGGCCGAGATTCAGAACAATCCGCGCGTGCTGGAGGTCTACCTCAAGACATGAGCGCGCAAGGAACACTTCAGGAAAAATCCGAAGGCCCGCTGATCGCGGTCGAGGACCTGCACACCTACTACGGCAAGAGCCACATCCTGCACGGGGTCTCGCTCACCGTCGGCCGTGGCGAGGTCGTGGGTCTGCTGGGCCGCAACGGCGTCGGCAAGAGCACCACGCTCAAGACCATCATGGGTCTGATTTACCCCAAGCAGGGCCGGATCATGCTGGAAGGCAAGGCCGTAACCTCCACGCCGGCGCACAAGCTTGCCAAGCTCGGCATCGCCTATGTTCCGGAGGACCGCCGCATCTTCCGCCTGCTCACGGTCATGGAAAACCTCCGCACCGGCCTCGACCGCCCCGGCGTGACCGACGAGCGAAAGAAGGAACTGCTCGACAAGGTCTTCTCCTATTTCCCGGTGCTGGGCGAGCGGCGCGACCAGGCCGGCGGCACGCTGTCGGGCGGCGAGCAACAGATGCTGGCGATCGCCCGCGCCATGATGCTCGAGCCCAAGATCATCCTGCTCGACGAGCCGACCGAAGGCTTAATGCCGCGCATGGTGTCGCAGATCAGGCAGATCATCGACGTCCTGCACAGCGAAGGCGTGGCGATCCTGCTGGTGGAGCAGAACGTGCCGCTGACGCTTGAAGCGAGCCAGCGAGTCTACATCATGGAGAAGGGCGCGATCCGGCATCACGCAGTGTCGTCCGAGCTGAAGATCGACGATCCCGTCATCAAGCAATATCTGGGAGTGTAGGATGGCCTCGGTCCTCACATTCTTTACCGAATTCCCCTTCGAGCTGTTCGTCATCCAGACGCTGAACGGCATCGTCACCGGCATGATCCTGGCGCTGATCGCCTCGGGGCTGACTCTGATCTTCGGCATCATGGATGTGGTGAACTTCGCTCACGGCGAGCTGTTCATGCTCGGCGCCTACATGGGCGTGATCGTGCTTTCGACCACCGGCAGCTTCTGGCTGGCGCTGATCCTGGCCACGCTGATCGTCGCGCTGTTCGGCGCGGCGATGCAGATCGTCACCTTGCGCCCGCTGGTCGGCCGCGATCCGCTGACCACGATCCTCGCCACCTTCGGTGTCTCACTCATCCTGCAGAACTACGCGCTCTGGCAGTTCGGCCCGGTGGCGCGCAAGATCAACGAGCCCTACACTGGCCACTTCAATCTCTTCTACCTGGAATATCCGTGGTATCGCCTCGTGATCGCGGGGCTTTCCGCCGCGCTCATCGGTGGCTTCTGGCTGTTCCTCAAGCACGGCAAGTTCGGCATCTGGATCCGCGCCACCATGCAGGACCGCGTCATGGCGCAGGCCATGGGCATCCCGGTGCCGCTCGTTCACACCGCGGCGTTTGCGATCGGCGCCGGGATGGCTGCGGCGAGCGGCGTGCTGTTCGGGCCGCTCGTGGGCGTCAACCACACCATGGGCCTCGACTGGGTGCTGAAAGCCTTCATCGTCGTCGTGGTCGGCGGCATGGGCAATCTCGGCGGCTCGATCGCGGCGGCGATCTTCATCAGCCTGCTGGAATCCTACGCCGCGATCTGGGTGAGCCCGGCGCAGGCGGTGATCGTGTCCTTCATCGTGCTGATCTTCACCCTGTTGTTCCGGCCGACCGGCCTGTTCGTCCCGACACCCAAATGACCAAACGCGACAAAATCATCTACTGGACGGGCTTTGGCGTCATCGTGGCGCTGTTGATCGTCGCGCCGCTGGTGCTGCCGCCGTACTGGAGCCGGTTCGTCACCGAGATCCTGATCTGGGGACTGCTGGCGATGTCGTCCGACGTGCTGATCGGCTACACCGGCATGGTGTCGTTCGGCCATTCGGCCTTCTTCGGGCTCGGCATGTATGGCGCGGCGGCGGCGCTGTTGATGGTGTCGCCGCCCAATCTCATCCTGGCGCTGGCCTTCGGCCTGATCGGCGCTGCGGCGGTCTCGGCCTTCGTCGCCTATTTCTCGACCCGGCTGCGCGACATCTACTTCGCCATCACCACGCTCATTTTCTCGCAGATATTCTACGTCATCATCTTCACCTGGACCGAGGTGACTGGCGGCGAGAACGGGCTTTCGTTCCGGCGGCCTGCGTTCGGCATCCCCGGCATCTGGACCACGCCGTTCACCGCCGAGACGCTGCACTGGTTCGTGCTGGCGCTGGTGGTTGGATCGTATCTGCTCCTGCGGCGCATCATGCATTCGCCGTTCGGCATGGTGCTGCAGTCGATCCGCGAGAACGAGCCGCGCACGCGGGCGATCGGCTACCCGGTCGAGCGCTACAAGATCGTGGCGGTGATGCTTTCAGGCCTGTTCGCGGGGCTCGCCGGCGTGCTCTACGCCGTCCAGAACCGCTTCGCCGCGCCGGACTTCGTGTTCTTCCTGATCTCCGGCGAAGCCGTGATCTTCAACGTCATGGGCGGCATCGGCACGCTGGTCGGGCCGATCGTCGGCGCCGCCACCTTCCTGCTGCTGCGCGAGGGCCTGGGCCGGCTGTTCGGCGAGCAGTTCCCCTACCTGATCCCCCTGGGCTTCATTTTCATCGCCATCATCATCTTCCTGCCCCAGGGCCTGCTCGGATTCATGCGGCGCTGGCTCAACAAATAACGGCATCTCGCGGGTACTGGTGCGGAGGCGGCGGGATCGACTAACATTCCGGCCAACAACCATCGTCATCCGGGAGTGAAGCCATGGCCAAGTTCGGAATCGGGCAGCCGGTGCGCAGGGTCGAGGACCAGCGCTTCCTGACGGGGCAGGGCCGCTACGTCGACGACATCGTGCTGCCGGGCATGCTGCACGCCTGCAACGTGCTGTCGCCGCACGCCCACGCCAGGATCAGGAAGCTCGATGTGTCCAAGGCCAGGGCCGCGCCCGGCGTGGTGCTGGTGCTGACCGGCGCAGACGTCGCCGCGGAAAAGGTCGGCGCACTCACCTCGCACCTGATGCCGGAGGATTTCGGCGCGCCCAAGGGCCACCGCACCTTTCAGCCGCTGCTGGTCAGCGACCGCGTCCGCCACGTCGGCGACCGCGTGGCCTTCGTCGTCGCCGAGACGCTGACCCAGGCGCGCGACGCAGCCGAACTGGTCGAGGTCGACTACGAGCCGCTGCCGGCGCTGGTGAACATCGAGGACGCCGCCAAGCCCGACGCGATCAAGGTGTGGGACGACAACCCCGCCGGCAACAACGCCTTCCGCCTGATGTTCGGCAACAAGGACGCAACCGACGCGGCCTTCGCCAGCGCCAAGCATGTCGTCAAGCTCCGGGTCGAGAACAACCGCCTGTCGCCCGTCTCGATGGAGCCGCGCGTCGCCATCGGCGACTTCAACGCCGCGACCGACGAGACCACGCTCTACAGCGCCAACCAGAATCCCCATGGCGCGCGCATGGAGGTCTCGCACATCTTCCATGTGCCGGAGAACCGCATCCGCGTGGTGTCGCCGGACGTCGGCGGCGGCTTCGGATTGAAGGGCGGCTTCTTCCCCGAGGACGGCCTGGTGGTCTGGGCCGCGCGAAAGCTCCGCCGCCCGGTGAAGTGGGTCTCGACCCGCAGCGAAGCCATGCTCAACGATCACCACGCCCGCGAGATGGTCTATTACGGCGAGCTCGCGCTCGACGAGCACGGAAAAATCCTGGGGCTGCGCTCGAAATCGCTGTTCCAGATGGGTGCGTATTTCGTCGGTGCGGCGCTCGCGGCCGGCGCCTTCTCGATCCGCTTCGTCCCGGCCGCCTACGACATCCAGACCATGCACATCATGTCGCAGGGCGTGTTCACCAACACCTCGCAGAGCGGGCCCTATCGCGGCGCCGGCCGCCCCGAGGCCGCCTACTTCATGGAGCGGCTGATCGAGCACGCGGCGAACGTCACCGGCATCGACCGCGCCGAAATCCGCCGCCGCAATCTCATCCCGGAAAACAAGCTGCCCTACACCACGCCGACCCACTGGGTCTACGACTCCGGCGAGTTCGTCCGCCTGATGGACCTGTGCATGGAGAACAGCGACTGGAAGGGCTACGCCGCGCGCCAGCGCGAGTCGAAGAAGAACGGCAAGCTGCGCGGCCGCTCGGTGTGCTTCTACATCGAGTTCGGCGGCATCTTCAACGACCGCATGGACATGAAGTTCGATCCTTCCGGCTCGCTCACCATCTACGGCGGCACCCATTCGCACGGGCAGGGGCACGCCACGGTGTTCGCGCAGCTCGCGCATGAATTGCTCGGCGTGCCGTTCGAGCAGATCCGCTACGTGCAGGGCGACACCGCCCAGGTGGCGATCGGCCGCGGCACCTATGGCGCGCGCAGCATGGTGGTCGGCGGCAACGCGCTGAAGTTCGCAGCCGACCAGATGATCGAGAAGGGCAAGAAGATCGCAGCCACCATGATGGAGGCCGACGCCGCCGACCTCGAGTTCAAGGAGGGCAGCTTCCGCGTCACCGGTACCGACAAGGCGATCAACCTCGTCGATGTCGCCAAGGCGACCTACGCGCCGATGGGGCCGATCGCCGGAAAGTTCGGCATCGGCCTCGACTCCACCGGCAGCTTCGACCCGACGCCGCCGAGCCATCCCAACGGCGCGCATGTGGTCGAGCTGGAGGTCGATCCCGAGACCGGCGCGGTCAGCGTCGACCGCTACCATGTGGTCGACGACCTCGGCCGCATCATCAATCCGATGATCGTGCGCGGCCAGCAGATGGGCGGCGTGGTGCAGGGCATCGGCCAGGCGCTGATGGAGCACCAGATCTACGACCGGCAGAGCGGGCAACTGATCACTGGAAGCTTCATGGACTACGCCATGCCGCGCGCCGCGGCGATGCCCAATGTCGAGTGCGCGCTGGAAGAGGTGCCGTGCAAGACCAATCCGCTCGGCGTCAAGGGCATCGGCGAGTCCGGCACCATCGGCGCGCCGCCGGCGGTCATCAACGCGGTGATCGACGCGCTGCGCCCGCTCGGCGTGGATAGCATCGACATGCCGGCGACGCCGCTTCGGGTGTGGGAGACGATCCAGCGGGCGAAGGGCAAAGGCGCCGCCGCAACGGCCTGATCGCGCGGTGGAGGCGAATCGGCGAATCGCCTCCGTCTGCAACTTTGTGCCGTCGGCCGGACTTGTATGAACGGCCCTTCATAGGCCTCGATTCCAAACAAAATTTGGAACGCTGCGCATATCTTGTGCGTTGGTGCGAGTATCAACCCCAGAGGAGAGAACTCGCATGCGTAAGATTGTCCTGACATTGGCCGCCCTTGCCGCGTTCGGTATCGCGCTGCCGGTGGCGGCCACCGAACCCGCGAGCGCGGAGACCGTCATCATCAAGAAGAAGCACAACCGAGGCCACCACTACGGCTGGCGCAATCACCGCGCCGAGCGCGTCGTGATCGTGAAAAAGCGGCACCGTTATCACCACAACAGGGGCACGGTCATCATCCGCTAGTTCATCGCGGGACGGAAAAGGCGGCTCCCTGGTTCGGGAGCCGCTTTTTTGTTGTGCCGCTACGCCGTCTTTCGCTTCGGCGCGGGCGATTTCAGCTTCGGGATCACCTCGCTCGCGAACAGCTCCAGCGACGCCAGCGCCTTCTCCTGCCCGTAGTACGGCGGATAGTGCAGCATCACCGAATCCACCCCGGCCATGTCCCGCAGCGTCTCGATCTTCTCCACCACGCTCGCGGGCGAGCCGTGCAGCAGTATGTCCTTGTTCAGCGCGTCGTAGTCGCGCGGGCTCGCGCCCACGTCCTTCGACACCGTGCCGAGATAGCCCGAAGTGTGGCCGCTGGAGAAATGCGCGAGGTTCTTCATGATGCCCTCTTCGCTCTCGCGCTTGGCCTTGGCGTCGGTCTCCGCCACATAGACCCAGCGGGCGACGTCCACATGCCCGCGCGCGCCGTTCTGCCGCCATTTCGCCGGCGTCTGTTCAAGCGCGTCGCGATAGATCTTGGCCTGCCGCGCCAGCTCCGGGAACGGCGTCCAGCTCGACATCATGGTGCCGAAGCCGTAGCGCCCGGCGACGCCGAGCGAGCGCTCGGTGGAGGCCGCGAGAAAGATCGGCGGATGCGGCTGCTGAATGGGATGCGGGAACAGCTCGTAGGGCTCGGTCACCTTCGCCGAAAAATACTTCCCCTTGTGGTCGATCCGCTTGTTGTGGAGCAAATCCAGCAGCACCGGCAGCGCCTCCTCCTGGATGTCGCGCCGGTTCTCGAAGTCCACGCCGAAGGCGTCGAACTCGTATTTTCGATAACCCGAACCCAACCCCAGCACGAAGCGCCCGCCCGTCAAAATATCCACGAAGGCCGAGTTCTCCGCGACCCGCAGCGGATTGGCGAGCGGCAGCGTCACCACCGCGGTGCCGATCTTGATCCGCTTGGTCAGCGCCGCGAGATAGCCCGCATAGACGAACACGTCCGGCATGATGCCGTATTCGTTGGAGAAGTGGTGCTCGGCGACCCAGGCGTAGTCGTAGCCGAGCTCGTCGGCGCGCACGATCTGCTTGGTCACGCGCGCATGCACGTCGCGGTGCGGGTAGGGCTCGGCCGCGGTGTTGGGATGGGACGTGAAGAGAATTCCGAATTCCATTGCGCTTTCCTTCCCTCGGCGCTGTTTTGTTGTCCGGCGCGGTGGCCATCATCCCATGCAATCGCGCCGATTGCGAAGCTGGGTAAGAGCAGAGCCGCCATGACGTGCGGGCGCCTTATCCAGTCTGCCAAGTGGTTGCCATCGCAACTAAATTCTATAAGATAATATCTTTACTACTTTATCGCGAAAGCCTAATATCGGGATCATGGGCACCCAGCCGTCAGCCATCGCCGCAAAGCTTCCCGGCCGGATTTTTTTCCCCGGCCGCTCGGCGTCGCTGTCCTCGCAGATCATCGCCGACGTGCGCGACGCGCTGTTTGCCAAAAAGCTCAAGCCCGGCGACAGCATCGGCACCGAGAACGAGATCGCGGCGCGCTACGGCGTCTCGCGGATCGTCGCCCGCGACGCGCTCCGTACGCTCCAGGCGCTCGGCATCGCCGAGATCAAGATGGGCAAGGGCGGCGGCGCACGCGTCGCTCGCGGCAACCCGCGGCTGTTCGCCGAGGCGCTGGCGGTGCAGCTCGACCTCACCGGCGTCACCGCCGCCGAGATCATGGACGCGCAGCGCGCCATCGAATGCCTCGCCGCCGAGCTCGCCGCCGAGAACGCCACCGACGAGGATTTTTCGCGGCTCCGCCAGCTTGTCGCCGACGCGGACGCCAGCATGGGCGACGTTGCGCGCTTCACCGAGCTGGGCGCGGAATTCCACCTCGCGGTCGCCGAGGCCTCGCACAACCGCGTGCTGGTGGTGCAGCTCATCTCGCTGCAGCATGTGTCGTGGCCGCGCCGCAATCCGACGCTGACGCGCAACGTCATGCGGCGCATCCAGGACATCCACAAGGAATTGCTGGGGCTCATCGAAATCCGCGACGCCGCCGGCGCCCGCAAGCTGATGGACGACCACGTCAAGATGATCCGCGCCCGCCGGGTGTCGGAGCATGCGAAGTCGAAAATGAAGGCGGCCACATGCTGCTAGCCGATGCACTGCCGCGGTCATTCCGGACGCCGCGAAGCGGCGTTCCGGAATCCATACCCCCAGTCTCCATGACTTCGGATAGACAGGGGTTATGGATTCCGGCACTCGCTTCGCTCGGCCGGAATGACGGCGGAGATGATTTCTGACTCATAACCAACCGGAGGATACCAATGGCCAAGGACAAATTCATCATCGAACCGCACTTCCGCCTGCACGAGTGGGTGGCGGAGGAGAAGGGCTACTTCAAGGACGAGGGGCTCGACTACGAGTTCCGCGAGCTCGTGCAGTCGAGCGACGGCGCGTCGCAGCAGCTTGGCGACAAGGTCGGCGCGATGCAGACCTTCGAGCGCGGCCGCAAGTCGGACGTGTCCTGCGCCTGCCACTGGACCGTGAACGTCGCCGCCGCCAAGGGCCACGGCAAGCTTTACGGCGATGTCTATCAGGTCTCGACCTGCGGCATCTTCGTGCCGCCGGACTCCAAGGTGAAGACGCCGGAGGATCTCGCCGGCGTGCCGATCTCGGTCGGCTATCAGTCCGGCAGCCACTACACCACGATCCAGGCGCTCGAGCAGTTCATGCCGCTGGACAAGATCAACCTGTCGTTCAAGGACGGGCTGGTGTTCGGCCGCATGGAGAAGCTGCTGAATGGCGAAGTGCCGGCCTGCACGCTGTTCTCCGGGCCGTACTATTACGCCGAGCAGCTCGGCTTCCGGAAGGTGGTCGACTGCACCTTCATGATGGCGACCATGCTCACCGGCGTCCCGGATATGGAGGACGTGCAGAAGTTCTTTCGTGCTCTGAGGAGGGCGCAGGCCGACATCGATCTGCGGCCGGAACTCTACACCAAGCACTACACGAAGGAGTTCCCCAAGCGCTTCCACGGCACGATGGACACGCGCCGCTGGGGACCGGGCGAGCGCATCGTGTTCGAACCGTATTCGCGCGAAATCTTCGACGATTCGCGCGCCTGGATCGCCGAGCGCGGCATCTTCGAGGGTGGCGACCTCGGGGCGGAAGCCTACGACAAGGCGGTCATCAGGCTGACGGCGTGACGGTTCGCGTGTCCCGCACGCGGTGCAGCGCGAAGCGTTGCACCGCAGATGCGGGACCCCGGTTTCTTGCGATGGAAAGCAACCGGGGTCCCGGGTCTCGCTTCGCTCGCCCGGGACACGAGTCAGCGTTGCGCGGGCTTGCCTTCCGCCACGCGCAATCCGATGTAGCGATCCAAAGTCGCGTGGTCCTTGAGCAAATCCGCCGAGCGGGCGCGGTGCACGATCGCGCCGCGCTCCAGCAGCACGGCGTGCTCGGTGAGCGACAGCGCGATCTCGGCGTGCTGCTCCACCAGGATGACGGCGGTGCCTTCCTCGGTGATCATCTTGCGCAGGCCCCGCACCAGCTCCTCGACGATGATGGGAGCCAGGCCCTCCAGCGGCTCGTCGAGCAAGAGCAGCGCCGGATTGGTCATCAGCGCACGCGCGGTCGCCAGCATCTGCTGCTCGCCGCCGGAGAGCTGGTTGCCCTTGGAAAGCTTGCGCTCCTTCAGCCGCGGGAACAGCTCAAACACCGCGGGCAGGTCCCAGCGGCCGGGGCGGGAGGCGACGGTCAGGTTTTCCTCGACCGTGAGGTTTGCGAAAATCTCGCGCTCCTGCGCCACCCAGCCGATACCGGACAGCGCGCGGCGGTGCGGCGCCAGCCGCGAGATGTCGGCGCCGCGCCACGAGATCGAGCCGCGGCGAAGCTGGGTGAAGCCCATCAAGGTCAGCAGCAGCGTGCTCTTGCCGACGCCGTTCCGCCCCAGCACCGCGAGGCTGCCGCGCTCGGGGATATCGAAGGTGATGTCGTCGAGCACGACCGCCTCGCCGTAGCCGGCGCGCACATTCTTGAATGAAAGCAGGGGCTCAACCATGCGTCGCCCCTCCGAGATAGACCTCGCGCACGCGCGGGTCGGCGGAAATCTCGTCGGGCGTGCCTTCCAGCAGGATGCGGCCGCCGACCATGACGATGATGCGGCTCGCAAGCCGGAACACCAGCTCCATGTCGTGCTCAATGAACAGCACGGTGATGTCCTGCGACAGGCTGGTGATGGCGGTGAACAGCTCGGCGCTTTCCTCGCGCGGCACGCCGGCCGCGGGCTCGTCGAGGAGGAGCACCTTGGGCCTGGTCGCGAGCGCCAGCGCGATTTCCAGAAGCCGCTGCTGGCCGTAGGCGAGCTCGCGGGTCTCACGCGTGCAGACCGGGCCGAGCATCAGCGATTCCAGCACCGAATAGGCCTCGTCCACGGCGGCGCGATAGTCCGACGTCGGCCGCCACCAGGTGCGGGCGATGCGCTCGCGCTCGCAGATCGCCAGCGTCACCGCTTCGAGCGGGTTGAGATGCGGGAACAGGCTGTTGATCTGGAAGGTGCGGACGAGCCCGCGCCGCACCCGCTCCTCGGGTCCGAGGGCGGTGATGTCCTCGCCGCCCAGCATGATGCGGCCGGCGTCGGGGCGCAGCATCCCGGTCATCAGGTTGATCAGGGTGGTCTTGCCGGCGCCGTTCGGCCCGATCAGCGCGTAGCGGACCCCGCGGGGCAGTGCGATCTCGATGTTCTTGGCGACGACGAGCGAGCCGAAGCTCTTGTCGAGTCCGCTGGTCGAAAGCACGGGCACGCTCATGGCCGCCGCCTCCAGGGCAGCGGCGCAGTGAGCCAGCCGGTGCAGCGCTGGCCGCGCTCGGAGTTCACGATCTGCGCCAGGCCGCCGAGGATTCCGTTCGGCAGGAACAGCACGACCCCGATCAGCAGCACGCCGATCGGGAAATACCAGTATTGCGGATTGACGCCGGAGAACCAGTCGCGCGCGATCATGTAGATGATGGCGCCGATCAAGCCCCCGTAGAGCCTGCCCGCGCCGCCGAGGATCAGGATCACCAGGATGTCGGCCGAGCGCTGAAAGTCGAGCACGCCGAGCGACACGGTCTCGGTGGTCTGCGTCAGGATCGCGCCGGCAACGCCGGCGATGATCGCGGAGATGGTGTAGATCTTGCGGATGTGCGAGCGGCTCTCGGCGCCGATGGCGCGCATGCGGACGGCGTTCTCGCGGATGCCGCGGAGCGATAGCCCGAACGGCGAATTGATCAGCCGCCGGCTCACCAGGAACAGCAGGAACAGAACGATCAGCGCATACCAGTAGGCGGTACGGCCGTAGAGGTCGAACTTGAAGGCGCCGAACAGCGGCCACATCTTCACGCCCTGCAACCCGTCGGCGCCGCCGGTGATCCCGCTGGCGCTGTTGGCAAGCTCGTGCAGCAGGAGGCCGAATCCGAGCGTGATCATAATCAGCGCCAGATGCCGGAAGCGCGAGATGATGAAGCTCATCAGGTAACCGAGCAGACCGGCGGCGAGGCCGGAGATCAGCAGGCCGGTCAGCGGCTCGCCCCAGCCCCATTTCGAGATGAGGCCTGCGGTGTAGGCGCCGAAGCCGAAGAACGCGGCATGTCCGAGCGAGACGATCCCCGCATAGCCGAGGATGAGATCGAGCGAGAGCGCAAACAGCGCGGTGACGGCGATCTGGCTCGCCAGCACCAGATAGTCCGGCGTCACCACGAACGGCAGCAAGGTCGCCAGCCAGAACACGATTTCGATCGTGCGCCAGCGGACTTGCGCGTCGAGATATTGGTGCGCGCCTGCTATCGCGGGGGAGGTGACCGCCATCAGGTGCGCCTTCCGAAGATGCCGGCCGGCCGCCACATCAGCAGACTGATCATCACCAGATAGATCAGGAACGAGCCGATCGCGGGAAAGTAATATTTTCCCGCCATGTCGCTGATGCCGAGCAGCATGGCGGCGGCAAAGGTGCCGCCGATCGAGCCCAGGCCGCCGACGGCGACCACGATCAGCACATAGACCAGGAAGGCCAGCGCAAACGACGGATCGAGGCCGACGATGTCGATGGCGAGCGCGCCGCCCAGGCCCGCAAGCCCGCTGCCGAGCGCGAATGTGATCGCGAACGCGCCGTCGACGTTGATGCCGAGCCCGCGCGCCATGCGCTGGTTGTCGACCGCGGCCCGCACCTGCGCGCCGAAGCGGGTGAATTCCAGCGCCGCAACGAGCAGCCCGGTGACGACGAGCGCGAACACGATCAGGAAGATGCGATAGACGCCGAGCGTCAGCCCCATCACCTGCACCGATCCGCGCAGATAGGGCGGAAGCTGCACCGGCTGCTGGATCGTGCCGTAGACCCAGGCCGCGGTGGCGACCGAGACGAACACGAGCCCGATGGTGAGCAGGCACTGGTCGAGGTCGGTCGCCCGGTAGAGGCGGCGGAACATCGTGCGTTCGAACACGACGCTGATCAGCGCCGCCACGACGAACGCCACGGGCAGGGTGGCCAGGAACGGCCACCCCCAACTGTTCATCAGCGTCACGGTGACGTAGCCGCCGATCATGCCGAAGGTGCAGTGCGCGAGATTGACGAAATTCATCATCCCGAGCGTCACCGACAGCCCGACCGACAGCAGGAACAGCAGCATCCCGTAGGCGAACCCGTCGAACAGGACGCCGAACACGGACGTGATCATCGCGGTCGTCCCCCTCGGCCGCCAATCATCATCGCGTCACTGCTCTTCACTGCTTGGGCATGCGCGCCTTGAATGGGTCCTTGACGTTTTCGAGCTTGTCGAACTCGACGTTGACCAACTGGCCGTTCACCTTCTCGACCCTGCGGATATAGACGTTCTGAACCACGTCGCGCGTCTCCGGATCGATCGACATCGGGCCGCGCGGGCTTTCCCACTTCAAGCCCTTGGCGGCCGCGATCAGCGCGTCGCCGTCGGTGTCGCCCTTGGTCTTCTTGAGCGCCTCGTAGATGACGTGCATGCCGTCGTAGCCGCCGACCGAGAACATGTCGGGGTTGCGTTTGAACTCGGCATTGTAGTCGGCGACGAACTTCTTGTTCTTCGCGGACTGATGATTGTGGTCGTAGTGGAAGGCGGTGATGAAGCCCAGGCCCGCGTCACCCATGCCCTTGAGCGCCTCGTCGAACGTCAATTCGCCCTGCCCGACCACCTTGGTCTTCTTGAGGTCGATGCCGCGGTCGGCGACAGCCTTGCCGATCGCCGCCGGCTGCGGGCCGCCGGGCACCCAGATGTAGATCACGTCGGGGCTCATATCCTTGGCGCGCTGCAGGAAGGCGGTGAAGTCCTGGTTGGCCACCGGATAGCGCGCCGAGCCGATGATCTCGCCGCCGGCTTCCTTGAAGGCGCGCTGGAATGCGCCTTCGCCGTCGTGGCCGGGGCTGAAGTCCGAAACGAGCGTGTAGGCTTTGCGCGCGCCGTTCTTGTAGGCCCAGGTCCCGAGCGATTCGTTGACCTGCGGCACGGTGAAGGACGTGCGCACCATGTAGGGCGACTTGGTCGTGATGATCGAGGTCGCGGCGTTCATGTTGACCATGAACTTCTTGGCCTGGGCCGAGACGTCGGCTGCGGCGAGTGCGTTGGGCGTGAGATCGAACCCCGCGATCATGTCCACCTTGTCGCGGATGATCAGTTCCTGGGCGAGCCGCTTGGCGACATCCGGGGCCACGCCGCCGTTGTCCTTGCGGATCAGCTCGATCTTCTTGCCGGCGACCGTGTCGCCGTGCTCCTTCATGTAGAGCTTGATGCCGTTGTCGATTTGCGAGCCCGGGTCGGCGAATTGTCCCGAGTAGGACATGATCAGGCCGATCTTGATGGTGCTCTGGGCGTATGCCTGTTCTGGGGCGCTGGTTGCCGCAAGCAGCGTGGCGGCGAACAAGGCAAGCCCGGTCATTGCGCGTCGCATGAGATTCCTCCGAAGTTTATTGGCAAGGCTTTTGACGACACTTATCCCGTGCCCGGCGGCGAACTGCAATGGCCGGGCGGAGGCAGCATCCGCGCCCCGGGCCGGAAGTCAATCCGGCCCGGTGACGCTTGCAAAAGCGGCAGTCTGCGATGGTCGAAAACGAGGCAGTCAGTCCTACTTGTAGTTCCGCGCCCGGGCCGGGTCCTTGACGTTCTCGACCTTGTCGAACGCCACGTTCTGCGGCTCGCCACCCACCTTCTCGACCTTGCGGATGTAGATGGTCTGCACGACGTCGCGGGTCTCGCTATCGATCGACATCGGCCCGCGCGGGCTTTCCCACTTCATGCCCTTGGCCGCCGCGATCAGCGAGTCGCCGTCGGTCTTGCCGGCGGTCTTCTTCAGCGTCTCGTAGATCAGATGCATGCCGTCGTAGCCGCCGATCGAGAAGAAGTCCGGGTTGCGCTTGTTCAGATCGTTGTATGCCTTCACGAAGGCGACGTTCTTCGGCGTCTTGCTGGTGTATTCGTAGTGCCAGGCGGTGATGATGCCGAGCGACGTGTCGCCCATGCTCTTGAGCGCCTGCTCGGACGTGGTTTCGCCGGAGCCGAGGATCTTGGTCTTGTTCGGATCGATGCCGCGCTCGGCGAAGGCCTTGCCGAGCGCCGCCGGCTGCGCGCCGCCAGGGATGAAGATCATGATCGCTTCGGGATTGATGTCCTTGGCGCGTTGCACGAAGGCGGAGAAGTCCGGGTTGGCGATCGGGAATCGGACCTGCCCGACGATCTCGCCGCCGGCCTCCTTGAAGGCCCGCTGGAAGCCGCCTTCGAAGTCGTGCCCGGGGCCGTAGTCGGTGACCATCGTGTAGGTCTTCTTGACGTTCGCCTTCTTGGCCGCCCAGGTGCCGAAGGTCTCGGCCACCTGCGGCAGCGTCACCGAGGTTCGCACCAGGTAGGGCGACTTGGTGATGATGATCGAGGTGGCGGCGTTCATGACCACCGTGAACTTCTTCGCCTCAGCCGACACGTCGGCGGCGGCGAGCGCATTCGGCGTGAGCGTGAAGCCGGCCAGGATGTCGACCTTGTCGCGCACCACCAGTTCCTGCGCCAGGCGTTTTGCGACGTCGGGCGCGGGGCCGCCATCGTCCTTGACGATGAGCTCGATCTTCTTGCCGGCGACGGTGTCGCCATGCTCCTTCATGTAGGTCTTGACGCCGTTGAGCATCTGAACGCCGGCGTCGGCGAACTGGCCCGACAGCGACAGAATGACGCCGATCTTGACGGTGTCCTGAGCGTTGGCTGGACCGGCCAGGGCGACCAGCGCGGCTGCGCCGAGCAAAGTGGCAAATGACTTGCGCATGAAGTTCCTCCCGGTGTGAACGGCCTTCGGGGCCGGTTTGCACAGACGGTAATGGCTGCGCCGGGTCGGGTCAATTTGCGCGCCGCCGCGGGTCCGGCCCAACCCGCGTGGGCGGGGGGAGGTGGGCGGGATTCGGGCGCAGCCCTGTGAATCCCGATGCGCCTATTGAGCCATGGGGTCGTAGGTGCCGAAGGTCCAGACGTGGCCCTCCGGGTCCTTGCAGGTGTAGTCGCGGCCGCCGTAGTCCTGCGTTTCCGGCTCGCGCACGATCTGCGCTCCCGCGGCCTTGGCGCGTGTAAAATGCGCGTCGGCGTCATCGACGATGACATAGGCGCTCATGGTGACGCCGCCCACGTCGCGAGGGCGCTTGAGCAGCTTGCCGTAATCGGTGTCCTTCTCCGACCCCAGCATGACCATGCCGTTGCCGTGGGTCAGTTGCGCATGCGCGATCGAGCCGTCGGTGTCCTCGTAGACGGCGTTTTTCTCGAAGCCGAACGCCCTGCAGAGGAACTCGATCGCCGCCTTGGCATCCTTGTATTGCAGGGCGGGAATGACGCCGATCTTGGCGGGCATGTGTTCCGATTCCGTGTTCAGTCCAGCTTGATGTTGAGCCGCTTGATCACCGGCGCGAGGTCCGCCTCGGTCTTGCGCATGGCGGCCGCGACCTCGTCGGCGGTCATCGGCGTGGCGTCGAACCCGATGCCGGCGAAGCGCAGCTTGAGCGCCGGTTCGGCGACGATCTTCTTGAGCTCCGCGCCGAGCCGAGCATCGTCACGACAGGCTTCGGCGTGGCCGCGGGCGCGAACATCATGAAGTGGACGCCGTGGGAGTTCATCCCGGGCAGGCCCTGTTCGGTGGTGGTCGGGATGTTGGGCACGAGCTCCGACCGTTTGTCCGCGACGATCGCCAGCCCCTTGAGCTGACCGCTTGCGATGAGCGGCTTGGTCGTGCCGGCGAGGAAGCCGCCGAAATCGAGGCGCGCCGCGATCAGGTCGGTCATGGCGGTGCCGCCGCCGCGGTAGGCGACGTGGGTGAATTTAGCGCCGGTGCGTTGCGCGATCTCTTCCGAGGCGAGATGCTGCTGCAGGCCGTAGCCTGCGGTGCTGTAGTTGAGGCCGTCGGGCTTGGTCTTGCTCCACTCGACCAGGCCTTTGATGTCGTTGGCGGGTATCGAGGTGGCGGCCACGATCAATGTCGGCGTGACGCCGACGCCGCCGACCGGAGCGAGGTCCTTGAACGGATCGTAGGACAGCTTGGCGAAGCTGTGGCCGAAGGTCGCGATGACGGTGGCGTTGATGAGCAGGGTGCAGCCATCCGGCGGCGCGGTGACGACCGCCACAGTGCCGATGTTGCCGGTCGCGCCGCCCCGGTTCTCGACGACGAAGGTTTTCTTGAACACCGCCTCCAGCCGTTCGGCGAGGACGCGCGTTGCCACGTCCGTTGCGCCGCCCGCCGGATATGGCACGACAAGCTTGACCGAAGAGCACGGATAGTCCTGTGCTCCCGCGCCGCTCGCAACAACGCACAAGGCCATCGCCACCGGTACGATCCGCATCGCATCCTCCCCCGCTATTCCGATTGCCGCGAGCCTAACATCAATTCCGCAGGTGCGGCATCACCTCGGAGGCGAACATCTCCATGTTCCGCTTGGTCAGTTCATCCGACAGCGTGCCGAACTGCAGCATGGTGATGAGCTTGCCGGCGCGGGTCTCGTCGCGCAGCCGCGCAAGCTGATCGCGCACGGTCTGGGGCGAGCCGACCACCACGGTGCCGCTCTCGGCCAGCTCCTCCATCGTCAGGCGTTTCTGCGCGCCGAGCGCCTTGCGCATCCGCATAGTGTTCTTCATCGACGGCAGCGACATGTAGCCCGGCGGCAGCAGCATCTGGAACGGCACGGCGAGGAAGTCGTTGAACAGGGTCTCGATGCCCTCCTTGGCTTCCTTGCGCGCGCGCTCGTCGGTGTCGGCCACATAGACCGGCGAGGCCCAGCCGACCTGGTCGGGCGAGGCCTCGTAGCCGTATTGCTTGGCCTGGTCGCGATAGACGTTGAGATAGCGCGCCACCAACTCCCGGCTGGAGAAGGTCACCAGGAACGGATACTTGCGCTCCGGCGCCGCCGCCCATTTCACCGTCTCCGACGAGCCCATCGACGGAATCCAGATTTCCGGATGCGGCGTCTGATAGGGGCGGGGCCAGATGTTGACGTAGCGCACGTTGAAGTGCTCGCCCTCGAACGAGGTCGGTCCGGGCTTGGTCCAGGCTTGCACGATCAGGTCGTGCGCCTCCTGGTAGCGCTCGTGCGACCAGTGCGGGTTGATGCCCGTGGAGTGGTACTCGTTGCCGATGCCGCGCACGAAGCCGGTGATGATCCGGCCGCGCGACAGGTTGTCGAGCATCGCGAATTCTTCGGCGATGTTGACCGGGTTGTTCACCAGCGGCAGCGCGCGGCCGATGATGGCGATCTTGGCCTTGGTTGTCCGCGCGATCAGGTTGGCCGCGATCAGGTTCGGCGCCGGCATGATGCCGTAGGCGGTCTGATGGTGCTCGTTGACCGCGATCACGTCGAAGCCGAGTTTTTCCGCATAGACGAGCTGGTCGATGTAGGACTGGTATTCGTCGGCGCCCTTCTTCGGATCGTAGAGCGTGTTCGGCAGCACCACCCAGGCAGCCTTGTGCTTATGGCGCTCGGCCATGTTGAGCGGGCGATAGGGCATCAGGTGGAAGAATGTGAACTGCATCAGCGTGTCCCCGCGTAAAGACGGATGATTTCCTTCGCGGTGATCTCCGGCTTCTCGACCGCCGGCACGTGACCGCACTCAGGCACGATCTCGACGCGGCTGCCCGGTATCCGCTCGCCCCAGCGCGCCGCGTAGGCGCTCGGGAACAGCTTGTCCTCCTTGCCCCACATCACCAGCGTCGGCACGGTGATGCGGTGCAGCCAGCGTTCCAGCGATGGATTGTACCAGCGCGGCTCCCAGCCGAATTTCGCCGTGGCGAAGCGGTTGGTCAGCAGGATGTCGGCCTGATCGTCGGTCGGCTGCATCGCCAGGATCTGATCGGGAATGGCCTGGTTGTGGTAGAGATTGCGGACGGCTTCCTCCGGACTCCAGATGAAGTTGTCGCCGCTCGGCAGGCCCTTGATGCGGATGCCGGCGGGCCCCAGCAGCGACAGCGTCTTGATCCGCGAGCAGTTTCGCGTCGCGGCCTCAGCCGCGGCCCAGCCGCCGAGCGATTGCCCCACGACGTGGACCTCATGGGGGCCGAACTCGTCGAGGAAGTCGAGGTAGTACATCGCGAGATCGCCGATGTTGCGCAGCCACGCCGGATTGTCCGATGTGCCGAAGCCCGGGTGCTCGGGGACGAACACTTCGAACTGCTTGGACAGGAGCTCGAACACCGGCAGCCACACCGGCAAGCCGTTGGCGCCATGCAGGAACAGCAGCGGCGGTCCCGATCCGCCCCGCAGCATCCGGACATTGACGTCGCGGACCTTGTGTTTCGTTTCCGTCCCCGGCATGGCATTGTTCTCCTTGAACGCCTGCCAGCAATCTACAGGCCTAGCCTTTCGTTGCAATCCAGGGAATATTCATGGCTGCCATCGACACCGAGCGTTTCCGTCTCCGCCGCTTCGTCGAGCGCCTGGTGCAGCTCGGCGAATGCGAGATTCACGACCAGCCGATCGATCTGGTCGATGTGGGCGCCGTGCTCGACGGCAACCCGCGCGCGACCTGGTTCAAGGCGGTCGGTCCGGAAAAGGCCGAGTTGATCGGCAACGTCATGGGTTCGCGCAAGCGTTTGGCGCTGGCGCTCGACACCGACGAGGGCGGACTGCTGCCGGCCATCACCGAGCGGCTGGCCAAGCCGCACAAGCCCGTAAAAGTTTCTGCTGCGGACGCCCCGGTGCAGCAGGTGGTGTTGAAGGGCGAGGCGGCCGATCTCTGCGCACTGCCGGTGCATCTGCAGCACGGCGAGGACGGCGCCCCGTATATTTCCGCCGGCCTCGACGTCATGCAGTTCCGCGATTCAGGGCTTACCAACGTGGGCTGCCGCCGCATCATGCTGCGCGGCCCGCGCACCGCGGGCATCGACATGATCGCGCCGAGCGACGCGCGCGCGATCTTTCTCGAAGCGGTGGCGAAGGGCGAGAAGACGCCGGTTGCCTATGTGGTCGGCTCGACGCCGTGCGATTTCATGGCGGCGGTCTGCATGAATCCGCCGATGGACGAACTCGAAGTGCTGGGAGCGTTGCGCGGCGCGCCGGTGCCGATCGTCAAATGCGTGACGAATGACATCTGGGTGCCGGCCGACGCCGAATATGTGCTGGAGGGCTATCTCGATCCCAAGGGCCACACCGAGCCGGAAGGCCCGTTCGGCGAATATGTCGGCTATTACGGCGTGGTGAAGCGCAACCCGGTGTTCCATCTCACCGCGATCACGCATCGCAAGGACGCGCTGTTCCAGACCGTGACCATCGGCGGTAAGCATCTCGGCCGCACCGACACGGCGCAGCTCACCACGGTGAAGACGGAATCCGCCGCCTGGGCCGGTCTCGTCACCGCCGTGCGCGAGCCGGTCGCGTGTTTCGCGACGCCGTCGAGCGGCGGCATGTACAACGTCCGCGTCTCGATCCGCCAGCGCGTGCCGGGCGAGGCCCGCAACGCCATCGCCGCGGTGTTCGGCAGCATGGCCGAGGCCAAGCAGGTGTTCGTGTTCGACGACGACATCGACGTGTTCTCCGACGAGCAGTGCGACTGGGCGCTGGCGACGCGCTACCAGGGCGACCGCGACACCATTCAGGGGTCGGGCTTCCGCGTGGTGCCGCTCG
Organism: Rhodoplanes serenus; assembly: GCA_945861855.1. Classification (GTDB taxonomy): domain Bacteria; phylum Pseudomonadota; class Alphaproteobacteria; order Rhizobiales; family Xanthobacteraceae; genus Z2-YC6860. The sequence continues at coordinate 29,787 of CAMAWG010000004.1, read as the reverse complement.
ATCCGTCGCTCGGCGGGCAGCGCACCGGAGCCAAGATCGGCTTCGATTGCACCATCCCGTTCGGCAAGCGCAATTCGCTGGAGTGGGGCATCCCGATGGCGCCGGTGATGCCGAAAGCCAATGGGCACGCCAGGACGTCGGTGGCCGATACGCTCGCCGCCGGCCCCGCGAGCTTTCTTGAGCTGATGATCGCCGCAGGCTCCCGCGACGGCCGGGAGCTTGTTCGCGAGCTCGACGCGCTTTATTCCGCCGATAAGCTCACCCGCCACGAAAGCGGCCGCTACATGCTGAAGGCCAAGTAGTCAGTTTCGGTCGGCGGCTATCGCCATCGCCGCGCGATAGCCGAACACCAGCGCCGGTCCAAGGGTGATGCCCGGGCCCGGATAGGTGCCGCGCATGATCGACGCCATGTCGTTGCCGCAGGCGTACAGCCCTGCAATCGGCTTGGCGCCGGCGTCGAGCACGCGGCCATCGGCGTCCGCCTTCAACCCCACGCTGCTGCCGAGCGTGCTCGGATAGACGGCCATGGCGTAGTACGGCGGCGCAGCGATCGGGCCAAGGCACGGGTTGGGTTGGTGACGCGGGTCGCCATTGTTGCGGTCGAATTCGGTCGAGCCCTTGCCGAACGCCTCGTCTTCGCCGGTTTTCGCAAAGCGGTTGTTCTGTTCGATCGAGGCGCGGAGTCCCGCGGCCTCGACGCCGATCTTCCCGGCCAACCCGTCGATCGTGTCCGCCTCGGCGAGGTAGCCGCTCCTGACCGCCCAATGCCAGCGCCGCCGTCCGGGCGGAATGCGTCCGAGGCCGTATTTTCCGATGAAGGCGCGGTCGCAGACGAGCCACGCCGGGATGGTCGGCACCGTTTCGTGCGAGCGATGCATGCCCAGCACGAAGTCGTGATACGAAACCGCCTCATCGCCGAACCGCCGCCCGGCTGCGTTGACCGCGATCAGGCCGGGCTTGGCGCGGTCGAGCGCGAGATGCGGATAGGCGCCGCGTCCGCCGTTGAGCCAGCCCGTCTCCGAGACCGGCGTCCAGAACACGGGCGTCTCGTGGTCGTCCTCGATGGCGGCTCCCACTGCACGCGCGATACGCATGCCGTCGCCTTCCGCGCCGGCGAACGCTACGGCATGGGCGAGCTTCGGACGCACATGGTCGTTCAGCCGCTCGACGCTGCCGCCAAACCCGCCCGTCGCCAGGACCACGCCGCGGCGTGCGACGATGCGGCGCGGTTCGCCGTCCACCTGGACAACGGCGCCCGAGACGCGGCCGCCGTCCAGCATGAGTTCCTGCAAGCTTGCGTTCAGCCACACCGGCACGCCTTTCCGCCGCAGGCTGTAGAACAGCCGCGCCGCGAGCGCGTTTCCCATCAGGAGTCGCGTGCCGCGCCGATGCTTCAGGCGGTCCTTCATCTGCCGCCACACCAGCGAAGCCGCCTTGCGAAAGGAGGCGAGCGAGCCGAACGGGCGCGTCAGCGGCTCGATATCGTCGCGGCCGATCATCATGCCGCCGAGCGCCATGAATTCGCCGATCGGCGGCCGCAGCAGATCGAAGTCCGCGCCGAGCAGGCGGCCATCGAACGGCAGTGGCGCCAGCGCCCGGCCGGCGATGGTGGAGCCCGGACGGTTGGCAAGATAGTCCGGATGCTTTGCGTAGACGGAAAACTTCACCTCGCTGTGCCGGTCGAGATATTCGACCACGTCGCCACCGGTGTTGAGATAGATCTCGCGGCGGTCGTCGGCAGTGCGGATGATCGCGTCGAGATAGCGCCGCGCATCGGCGATGGTGTCCGCCATTCCGGCGCGGCGAGCCTGTTGCGTGCCCGGAATCCAGATCGTTCCGGCCGATGTCGCGGTGGTGCCGCCGACCTGGGGCGATTTCTCGCACAGCAGAACGTCGAGGCCTTGCAACGCACACACCAGCGCCGCCGTCATGCCCCCGGCGCCCGCGCCGAACACGGCAACATCGACCGTGGTCATGTTTTCGGATGCCGTCATGCCGTCACACCCGCCACAATAGCACGCGGGCGAAGGGCTCGGGGATCGCCAGCGCATCGACGATCAGAGCGGTGTCGATCGACACCATCAGGGCGCCCGCGACCGAGATCACGACGCCCGCAAGCACCAACGGTCCGACCACCTCGTGGTGAGGGTTGAGCCAGGTCGAGAACAGCATGCGGAACGCCAGCGAGAATTGCAGAAGCGGCATGACCAGCATGACCGGCGCCACCGCCACCGCCGCGAAGAAGAAGCCCTGCGCCGCTGCGACCAGAACGCCAGAGCCGGCGAACCACCGGGCGTTGTCCCGGGTGAGCGCAAGCACATTCCGCCGCACCGGGGCCGACAGCAGTGCGAGCGATACAACCGCCGTCGCCGCCGAATAGGCGATCAGCCCGCCGAGGATGCCGGTCGCCGGGCCGGTGTGCTCCAGCGCGAAGCGAGCCATGACCGGCGTTGAACCGTAGGCGATCGCGGCGAGCGACGCGAACAGGTATCCCGCGACGTAGCGCGGCACGAACGGCGGCACGACCGGATCGGTCGGGCCGGCGGCGCTGGGGCGCACGCGGGCCGGCGCCTGCTGTGTGATGAGTGAGCCCGCGACGATCAGCGCGCCGCCGATCATCTGTAAGGTCGTGCACGGCTCGTGCAGCACAATCACGGCCATTGCCATCGTAACCAGCACCTGAAGCTGGACCACAGGCGCGGTCAGGTTGACGCCCGCGACCGCATTTGCCCGGAAATTGCAGTAGCGCCCGACCACGAAGTGCACCACGCCCACCGCCGCCATCCAGGCGACTGCAGACTTGGGGAATTGCGGAAGACGCACCAGTTCGCCAGAGAGAAATGCCAACGGCAGAAGGCAGACCACCCCCAGCGGGACGGTGACGGCCATGGCTTGGATCGGCGTGCCGCTGACGACGCCCCGGCGCAAAGCGGCGTTGTTCAGGGCGAACGACGCGGCCGAAAGGATCGCGAATATGGCTCCCAGCACTTGAAACCTCGACTGCTTCGCCCGGCGCGACGCGTCGCACTTCGATGGTGCCAGATCGATGCAGGGCTGTCCCGGCCAATCGAGCTCTGTTGGAATCAGGCTTTCGTCTTGGCCTGATCGGCGAGGAAGTTCCGCAGCCGCTCGCGCACCGCGTCGGCCGACTGCGGCGTCCATTTGCGCAGGCCCTCGCCGGTACGCATGCCGAGCTTGCCCGCCGCGACCTTGTCCTTGATGAACTGCGTCGGCTCGGTCGAGCGGTCGAGATCGGCCAGCAGCACGTTCTGGATGTCGAGCGTCAGATCGACCCCCACGAGATCGGTCTGCTCCATCGGGCCCAGCACCGCCATGCGTGCGCCGAAGCCGCTCTTAACCACCTCGTCGATGGTGTCGGCGTCGCAAACCCCCGCGGCGACCAGCGCGATCGCCTCGCGCTTGAGCGCATGTTGCAGCCGGTTGCCGACGAAGCCCGGGATGTCCTTCTTCACATGCACCGGATTGCGGCCGGCGCCGCGCAGGAGCGCCATCGTCCTGGCGACGGTGTCGTCGCTGGTCTTTTCGTTCTGCGTGACCTCGACCAGCGGCACGAGATGCGGCGGGTTCCAGAAGTGCGTTCCGACTACGCGCTCGCGGTGCTTGAGCTTCTCGCCGATCCGGGTCGAGGGAATGGCCGAGCTGTTGCTGGCGAGGATCGTCGTGGGCGCGGTCAGCTCTTCAAGCTCGGCGAAGAGCTGCTGCTTCAGCGGCAGCTTTTCCGGCGCGGCCTCGAACACGAAGGCGGTGTCCTTCATCGCCGGCGCCATGTGCTCATGGGCGGAGATGCGGCCGAGCAGGGCGGGATCGCCGCCGAGCAGCGCACGCGCGCTCTCCAGGCGCTCGTTCAGGGATTCCCGCCATTGGGCTGAAGGATCGTAGACGCGGACGTTGTGCCCGGCCGCAGCCAGCAGGTAGGCGATGCCATGGCCCATCAGGCCCGCGCCGATCACGCCGATATTCAGGCCGCTCATGTCGTTTCCCCAGCAAGTCCGTTGAATGTCACGCTCGAACGATAAGGGCAATCACCGCGCCCGGCCGTGCGGCGAATTCCGCAGCGAGATCGATTCCCAGGCGGCGACCACGATCAGCACCGCCGTCGTGGCCGAGGACAGCAGCAGCGGCGTGGTGATCGCCGCGGCCGGGATCAGCAGCGCCAGCATGCCAAGGCCGACGAGATGCGACAGCGGCAGGTTGGGCGCCGACAGGCGCTTGAACAGCATGTTGCCGAGGAGATAGAGCGCAGGCCCCCCGATCAGCACCGCGGCGGTCTTGATGTCGTTGCGGCCGCTCGGGTGATGCAGCGTCAGGTCGTCGCCGACCGCGGCGACGATGATGCCGACCACGATCAGGATGTGGAGATAGGTATAGCCGCTCCGCGCCAGCCGCCCGGGATCGTCGGAGGATGCGATCAGGCGGCTCGCCCGCTCGGCGCCGATGTTGAAGTAGATCACCCACATCGCCACGCTTCCCGCGAAGGCCACCAGGAACGCGCCGATGTGTTCGGCGGTCCAGGACAGGCCGGCGAAGGTCGCGCCGGTGACCAGCGCCGATTCGCCCAGCGCAATGATGACGAACAGCCCGCAGCGCTCGGCCATGTGGCCGCCTTCCACCGTCCAGTCGGTGGTGGCCGAGCGGCCGAGCCGCGGCACCCAGAATCCGAGGACCGGCGCCGAGGTCTCGAAGGCGACCGCGACGGCCCAGAGCGCCAGCCGGAGCGGGCCTTGCGCAAACGCCCCGGCTATCCACAACAGCGCGGCGATCGTCTGCCACAGGATGATGCGGATGAAATTGCGGAAGTTGCCGGCGTCGTGGTTTCGGAGCGCCCAGAGCATGAACAGGCTCCGGCCGACCTGCATCGCGGCATAGGACAGCGCGAAGGCCAGCGCCCGCTCCTCGAAGGCCTTGGGGATCGACGCCGACAACACCAGCCCCGCCAGCATCAGCGCAAACAGCATCAGGCGGACTGCGGTGCGCTCCGGGTCGAGCCAGTTGGTGATCCATGCCGTGTCGATCCAGGCCCACCACACCGCGAGCATCAGCACGGCGGTCTGCAGCGCGCCGAGCGGGCTGAGATGCGCCAGCAAGCCGTGCGAGAGTTGCGTGATGGCGAACACGAACACCAGATCGTAGAACAGCTCGACGTATGTGACGCGGCTGTGCTCGTGGCCGCCCCGGGCGCGAAGATGATTGACGCGCGCCGCAAGCGGATGCGGTGGCCAGCGAGACTCGGTCGCCATTGAGCGGCTCCGGGATTGCCGTTAGGGTCGGGCGAATCCCGACGTTTTGCGATTCAAGCGCAGATCGCCCCCCGAGACCAGCGCCGCAATCCGCGCGCGAAAATATTGAAGCCCATGACGGCCCTCGAACAGCTTGGCGCCTTCGTTGCCGATTACGAACCCGACGCGCGCGTGCGCGCGGACGTGCGGCTGCATGCGGCCGACGCGATCGGCGCGTGGATCGCCGCCCGGAGCACCGGGGAGGGACGGCTGCTGCTCGCCTTCCGCAAGGACAGCGACGCGCTGGCCGACCGGCTGGCGATCAACGTGGCGCTCGCGCGATTGAGCGAGATCGACGACATTCATCTCGGCGCGATGATCACGCCCGGCGCGATCGTGGTGCCGGCGGCGCTGACCATCGCCGCTTCGCTGCCGGATGTGACGCCGGACGATGTCGCGGCCGCCATCGCCGTGGGCTACGAGGCGATGATCCGGCTGGGGGCCGCGATCGACGGCCCGAGCGTGCTCTATCGCGGCATCTGGCCCTCCTATTTCGCGGCGCCGTTCGGCGCAGCCGCGGTCGCCGCCCGACTGTTCAAGCTCGACGGGACGCGGACGGCGAATGCGCTGTCGGCCGCGTTGATCATGGCGGCGCCTGGCACCGGCCACCATGCGGCCCCCACCACGGCGCGCTGGCTCGCGGTGGGCCACGCCGCCGCGCGCGGCCTCCAGGCGGCGCTGGCGGCGGGGGCGGGATTCACCTCCGACGTGAAGATCGCCGATGGCGATTTTCTGAAGAACATTTTTGGCATTGCGCCGAACGCCGCGCTGCTGGGCGGCGGCATGGGCGCGGTCGCGTTGAGCCAGACCTCGTTCAAGCCCTGGTGCGCGGCACGCCAGACCATGGCCGCCACCCAGGCGCTGAAGGAGGTGCTGGCGGAGGGCGTCGAGGCGCAATCCATCGCCCGCATCGGCGTCGCCGTGCTGCCGCCGCAGGTCAAGATGATCGACCACGGCGTCACCGCGGGGGACCGCTTCTCGCATCTGACCAGTGTGCAATATCAGATGGCGGTGGCGGCGCTCGCCCCCGACCTGGCCTACGGATTGAGCCCGCCTGCGGGGCCGCTCGCGCCAGCGCTCGCGGGCTTCATGGCGCGCATTCAGGTGCGGGCGGAGGAGGGATTGCTCGCCGCCGGATACCCGCAGGCCTGGCCGGCGCATGTCACGGTGACGGCGTCGGGCCGGCGCGAGCGAACCGTGACGCATGTGCCGGGCGATCCGGCGCGGCCGTTCGGCGAGGAGGACTTGAAGGCGAAGTTCGTCCGGGTGACCGCCTTGGTGCTCGACCGCGACCGCGCCGAAGCGGAGTTCGCCGCGGCGCTCTCCGCGCTGGACCGACCGGCGGCGTTCATCCGTGAGATAGGGCAGATCGGTGCGAGTTAGGCGCTACTGCAGCCCGTAGCCCGCTAGCACCGTGAGGCAGCGGCTGCTGATCTTGTCGCGGTTCTGCCCGAAGCACATCAGGACGTTTTGGACGTTCGGCAGGGCATCGCGGCAAAGCCGCACGGCGTCCGGCATGCAGGCGGCCTTGGCCGAAGCGCTGACTTTGATGGTCTGTTCCTGGGCGGACGACACACACGTCGCGCCAATCACTAGGCCGATGGCAACAAACAGGGTGCGATGGAAAGACATCGTGTCCTCCCCCTCGAAAGGGTGTGCGGTTGGATGGGATGTGAGCCCAGAAATTGTGCTTCGTTAACTCCGTGGAGGTTCCACGGTTCCACAAAGAAGACGCAATGACCCGCCCTGCCGCCCTGCCGTTACAGGGGTGGGGACAGAAAAGCCTGATGGGCGGAACCGCGGGAATCGGCAGCCGGCGATGCCCGGATGGCCGGTTTTCGCTCAGATCGTGAGCGTATTGACCATGCGGTTCTCGATCTCGCCGCGCACCTGCGCATAGACGCGCGGGTTGCGGGCAGAGAGGATCTGCAGCGCGGCCAGCACCGCGTTGGAGGGCTCCAGCACCGTCATCACCGGAACCTTGCTCGGCGCACGCAGCGACGACCAGACGTCCTCGGGGAATTCCTTGGCGCTCGCCGGCACCGTGATGACGGGAATGGTCGATTGTGCCGATAGCACCGGGCCCGCTCCATTCGAGCGCCCGATGAAGGCGATCACGACACTGTCCGGGACTTCTTGAATCATCTTGTTCAGGGTGTTCGCGCCTGCCACCGGCTCCTTGTGGATGGAGCAGGTCACGACCGTCATCAGGTCCTTCAAGCCGCCGAGCGCCTCGGAGAACGCTTCGGTCTTGTCGCTCTCGGAGCCGCGCCAGAGGATGATGCGCTGGCGGGGCAGGCGGAAGTGGCCGGTGGTCTCCGCGACCTGCCGGTATTTCTCCGCCACCGTGTCGAGTGTGCCGCCGTCGCGGTAGACCTGCTTGTCGATATAGGCGCCGTTCTCCAGCACCCGCCAGGAATCGTTGTCGATCACGTCGGCGAGCAGCAGGTTGCCTTTCGGATCGAAGCCGAACTCGACCTTGAAGTCCACGAGCGTGCCGCCTTCGAGCGTCCAGGCCTTCTCAAGCACCAGGAACGCGTGGCGCGCGATCCGCCGCATCTCGGGGAAGAATTTGTATTCCTCGGGGTGGGTGAACACGTCCGCGGTCTGCAGCACCAGGAACGGCTCCGAGCCGAGGATCGGCTTCGCCGGATTGAACAGCCGGATCTGCGCGGCGCCGTCCTCGTATTGCATCAGCGGATCGTCGGCGACCAGCGGTTTGCCCTTCCAGTTCTTGTCCTTGGTCTTGAGATAGAACTCGACCAGCAGTTTGGGAAACAACTGTCCCTTGGCGTAGTGCGGGCTGCGCTTGAGCGCCGAGCCGTGCGCCTCGCGCCGCACCACCACCTCGTAGGGCAGCATGGTGCAGGGGGGCGCGATGAACGAGGTCGGGCTGTCCTGCTCCTCGAACGCGACCGGCAGGCCGCAGGCCTTGAGCAGGCGGAACACGTTGCAGGTCGTCGCGGTGGCGAGCCGGCCCTTGTCGGCGATGATATCGTGCTTGGCGCCATCGCCCGCGGTGATGTCGTCTTTCGCCACCACCGAGACCAGGTCGGACCCGGCGATGCGGAAGATCTTCTTGGTCTTGCCCTCGGTGACGAGGGCTGCGGGAGAAAAGCTTTTGGCCGGGCGTCCGGCTGTTTGGGCGTCCACAGCTTGATCCTGCGTTCAATTCGAAAGAGGCGGAAAGCCTAATCCTTCCGCACCCCTGTCATCTAGGGCGGGCGGATGGCTTTTCAACACGGAAAGCGGGGCGGGTTCCGTCTCTGCTAGGGCGCCTGTTCGGCGGAAATCAGCTTCTTCAGCACCTGCTTGTAGCGCACCGGGCCCACATCGATCGCCAGCGTCACCGGGTCGACCGCGGTCTGCGAGGCATCGATGATCCGCTGCTGCGCCTCGATCACCGGCGCGTCCTGCTCCTCGAAGGCGAACCGGCGGGTCGCCGCGACCTTCTCCTGGATTTGCTTGTTCAGCTCGTCGCCCTTGGAGAACACGCCGAAGCGGACGGCCGTGAAGAAGTAGTGCGTGGTTTCGTCGGTTTCCGGGGTCAGCAGGTGAATGGCGTGATAGCCGGAGCCGCTCTCCTTCGACGCGCCCGGCACGCAGACTCCGGAAATCAGCCGCATGGTCGAGGGCGCCATCCAGCGCATTTCGGTGAATTTGTCGACTTTCGCCGGCACGTCCGGCCACATCAGGACATTCATCCCCGGGGGCTTCGCGCTTTGGGCGTAGCGCGAGACCACGACGTCGTCGCCATCGTGATCCACGCTGATGACGGACTCGACTGTTTCGGAATTTCCGAGGATGCCCTCGTGCAGATAGGACGTGTGGCTGAGGTCGAGCAGGTTGTCGATGACCAGCTCGTAGTTGGCCTTGACCATGATCTTGTCGAGCTTGGTCGAGTGCAGCGCCGGCACGTTGTCCATCACGCTGAAGTCCGGGATCGTGGAATGGTCCGGCGCCTTGTCGCCCATCCAGATCCAGATCGCCTGATGCTTTTCGGTCACCGGATAGCTCTTCACCCGCGCCCGCGGCGGAATGTGCTTGTTGCCGTGCGGATTGAGCACGCAGACGCCGGCCGTGTCGTACTCCAGACCGTGATAGGGGCACTGGACGCGGTCGGTGCCGACGATCTTGCCCATGCTGAGCGGGGCGAAGCGGTGCGCGCAGCGATCCTCCAGCGCGCCGACCTTGCCGTCCGCCATCCGGTAGATGACGACCGGCTCCTTGAGGATCGTGAGGCCGAGCAGCTTGCCGGCGGCCAGATCGCTGGACCATGCGGCGACGTACCAGGCGTTGTGGAGATAGGTGCCGCTGATGAGCCTCTTCTTGCTCTCGACGAGCGCGGGATCGTGACCGATCTGAATGTTCATGGGGCGCCCTCCAGAGGTGCGGCCGGAACTTTGGAACGAGTCGAATTATCGGACCGCCGGTCCCATCGGGTCAAGCTAACCTTGGCCGCCCGTTGCTGCCTGAATCGCCGCCCAGATGCGGTGCGGCGTCGCCGGCATGTCCATGTGCTCGACGCCATAGTCCTTCAGCGCGTCCATGATAGCGTTCATCACCACCGCCAGCGCCGGCGTGATGCCGGCCTCGCCGCCGCCCTTCACCCGCAGCGGATTGCCGTGGGTCGGGTCCTCGGTCAGCGCGATGTCGAACGAGGGAACGAGGTGCGCGCGCGGGATGCCGTAGTCCATGAAGCTGCCGGAGAGCACCTGGCCGCTCTCGTCGTAGCGCACGTCCTCCACCAGCGCCTGGCCGATGCCCTGGACGATGCCGCCATGCACCTGGCCGTGAAGAATGAGCGGGTTGATCGCCTGTCCCGCGTCGTCGATCGAGCCGTAGCGCGGGATGGAAATGGCCCCCGTGTCCGGATCGATCTCGACCTCGCAGATCGCGCAGCCGGTTGGATAGGCCGGGATGCGGCCCGTGAAGGTGGCTTTGGATTCCAGCTTCGAGCCTGCGGCCAGCGCCGGGTTCTCGTCCATCGCCTGCGCCACGTCGTAGATCGTCAGCCGGCGGTTGCTGTTCGGCGTGACGAACAGCCCGTCGGTGAAATTGATCTCGGCTTCGGCCACGTCGAGCATCTTGGCGGCGACCGCCTTGCCCTGCGCCAGCACCTCGCCGCACGCCTGGAACATCAGCGTGCCACCGAGCCTCATCGAGCGGTCGGAATGCGTGCCGCTGCCGGACGGAATCTTTGCGGTGTCGCCGCCGATGAAGACGATGTCCTCGGGATGCACGCCCAGCAGGTCCGCCATGACCTGCGCGAAGCTCGTCTCATGGCCCTGGCCGGTCGACTGCGTGCCGACCGCAAGCTCGACCTTGCCTGAGCCCAGCACCGTGACCTCGACGCGCTCGTGCGGGATGCCGACCGGCGTCTCGAGATAGTTCGAGATGCCGATGCCGCGCAGCTTGCCGCGCTTCTTCGATTCGCGGCGGCGCGCGGCAAAGCCCTTCCAGTCGGCGGCCTCGACCATGCGGTTCATGTTGCCCGCGAAGTCGCCGCTGTCGTAGAGCAGCCCGCTCGCCGTGCGGTAGGGCAGCTTCTTCTTCGGGATGACGTTCTTCTGCCGCAGCCTCACGCGGTCGATGCCGAGCTTGTCGGCGGCGAGATCGATCAGCCGCTCCAGAACCAGCGTTGCCTCGGGGCGGCCGGCGCCGCGGAACGGCGCGGTCGGCACCGTGTTGGTCATCACCGAGCGGCAGCGCATGTGCATCAGCGGGATGTCGTAGACGGTCGTCGCCACGCGATAGGCATTGCTCAGCGGCACGTAGGTCACCGTCTGCCCGCCGCAGGTGCCGAGATGATCGACATGATACGCGGCGATGCGGCCGTCGCGAGTGAGCGCGAGCCGGGCGGTCGTGACCAGATCGCGCCCCGCATAGTCGGTGAGGAAGGATTCCGAGCGGTCGTTGGTCCATTTCACCGGCCGGCCGGTGCGCTTGGCCGCCCACAGGATCGTGGCCTGCTCGGGATAGAGGTTGTTGCGGAGCCCAAAGCCGCCGCCGACGTCGGGGCAGACGAAGCGGACCTTCTCCAGCGGCAGTCCGAAGCTTTCCGCCAGCACCATGCGCGGCGCGTGGACGCCCTGGTTGCCCGAAATCAGCGTGTAGGCATCCGCCGCCGCATCGTAGGAGGCGACGCCCGAGCGCGGCTCCATCTGGCAATTGACGATGCGCTGGTTGACGAAGGTCTGCTCGACCACGAGATCGGCCGCGTCGAACGCCGCCCGCACCGCCGCGGCATCGCCGAAGTCCTGGTCGAGCGCGATGTTGTCCGGACAGGAGGCGGGCCAGATCGGCTCGGCGCCCTTCGCCTTTCGCACATCGGTCACCGCCGGCAGCACCTCGTATTCGACCTGCACCGCCTCCGCCGCGTCGCGGGCGGCGATCAGGCTCTCCGCCACCACCACCGCAACGGCTTCGCCCGGATAGCGCGCACGGTCGGTCACCAGTGGAAACTGCTGCTCCTCGAGGACCGGCCGCTTTTCCGGTGCGAAGGCGCGGACCTTGATGTCGATCGCGCCGGCTGGATTGGCTCTCTGGATCGCTCCTCTAAGTCCGTCGGCGACATAGTCGGCCCCGGTCAGCACCGCGATCACGCCGGGAATCTTTCGCGCCGCATTGGTTTCGATCCGCTTGACGAGGGCGTGCGCGTGGGGCGAGCGCACGAACACCGCGATGGCCTGTCCGGGCATGGAAATGTCGTCGGAATAGCGACCGGCGCCGCGCACGAGGCGCAGATCCTCGAAGCGCGGCATCGGACGCCCGATATAGGGGCCGCCTTCGGCTCTCGGTTTGCGATCCATGATGCGCGGCTGGCTTGTCTCTTGTGGCTGAACGGTCGGGAGCCTATCCAACGCGGGCACTCGTTGCCAGCGTGACCAAGTTGGAAGCGCTGCGGAAACCTCTATAATTCGGTTCAGGGAGAGAGCCGATGAATGTCGTCGAAAAGGCTGGAGCGAACCTGTTGCCGAATGCGGTGGATTTCGAGCGCTTTCGCTTGCGTACGTTCCTTGAAAGCCTGAGCCCCGCCGAACTCGACACCCACAGCGAAGCGGTCGACCTCGCCGGCATCGCCGAGGTGCTGGAAGGCAATCAGAAGGCGGTGCTGTTCCGCTCGGCCGGCCCTGAGAAAGCCGAACTCGTCGGCAACGTCATGGGCGGGCGCGCCCGGATCGCGGCGGCGTTCGGAGTGAAGCCCGACGGGCTGTTGAAGGAAATCCAGCGGCGGCTGCGCAACAAGCCGGAGATGTTCGAGGTCTCGCGCGCCGAGGCGCCGTGTCAGGCGGTGGTGTTGACCGGCGACGACGCCGACGTGACCAGGCTTCCCGTGCATCTCCAGCATGGCGCCGACGGCGGTCCCTACATCTCGGCTTCGATTGACTATGTCATCGACCCCAAGACCGGCTGGACCAATGTCGGCCTGCGCCGGCTGATGCTGCGCTCCTCCAGGGAGACCGGCATCGATCTCGTCGCGCCGAGCGATCTCAAGGCGATCTACGAGGCTAATGCCGCGGCGGGCAAGCCCACGCCGGTGAGCTTCGTCGTCGGCGCGCATCCGATCGATCATGTGGTCGGGACGATGCGATTGCCGGTGGACGAGTTGGGACTCGTTTCCATGCTGCGCGACGCTCCGGTGGCGGTGGTGAAGTCCGTCACCAACGACATCCGCGTGCCCGCCGACGCCGAATATGTGATCGAAGGCTATCTCGACGAGCACGGCCATCGCGAGCCGGAAGGGCCCTACGGCGAGTTCCTCGGCTACTACGGCGCGGTCAAGCGCAACCCGGTGTTCCATCTCACTGCCATCACCCACCGCAAGGACGCGTTGTTCCAGACCTCGACCATCGGCGGCAAGACCTTGGGCCGCACCGACACCGCGCAGCTTTCGGCGCTGCGCACCGAGATCATGGTCTGGCGCGCGCTTGAAGTGGCGGTGCGCGAGCCGGTCGCGGTCTATGCGACCACGTCGAGCGGCGGCGCCTTCAACGTGCGCGTGGCGCTCCGCCAGCGCGTGCCGGGCGAGGCCCGCAACGCCATCGGCGCCTGCATGGGGGCGCTGGCCAACTGCAAGAACGTCTATGTGGTCGATCCCGACGTCGATATCTTCTCCGACGAGCAGATGGACTGGGCGATGGCGACGCGCTTCCAGCCCGACCGCGACCTGATCGTGATGAGCGGCATGCGCACCTTGCCGCTCGATCCGTCGCTGCCGCCGGGCAGCCGCGTCGGCGCCAAGGCCGGCTACGACCTGACTTGGCCGTTCGGGACCGCCGACCGCCTGGAAGTGCGCGTGCCGGCGCCGCCGAAGTTCGCGGGCAAGCGTTTTCCGTCGGTCGAATCCGCACTGGCCGACGGGCCTAAATTCTTCGAGGAACTTATGGCCGCCGTGGGCAGCCGCGACGGCCGCGAGGTGGTGCGCACGTTGGGCAGCCTGCGCGACAAGCTGGCTCTCGACCGCGACGGCGAAGGGCGCTACTTCATCAAGCCGGCCCCGGCGAACGACAAATAGCGCCGGCGGGATCAGGGAGGAACGACCATGAAGATCGCGCTGTGGATTGTGCTGGCGTCGCTAGGCCTGAGCAGCGCGGGTTTCGCGCAGGAAACCACCGTCCGCATCGGGATGGCGCGCTCCACCTCCAACTCCGCGGAGCTGATGGCCGAGCACAAGGGCTACTTTAAGCAGCTCGGAATCAAGCTCGAGATCGAGCTGATCGAATCCTCCGCGAACGTGATCGCGCTGCTGGCTCAGGGCCGCTTGAACATGGTCGCCGGCGGCATCTCCGCCGGCTACTTTAATGCCATCGAGAAGAACCTGCCGGTGACGATCGTGTCGGACCGGGTCAGCACGCCGATCCGCCACAACCTTATGATCCGGCCCGACCTCAAGGATTCCGTCAAGAGCCCGAAGGATCTCAAGGGCAAGGTGATCGCCAGCAATGCCACCGGCTCGGTCTCGACCTACGAGGTCGGCAAGATCCTGGAGCGCGACGGGCTCACGATCAACGACGTCGAGATCAAGGTTATCCCGTTTCCGCAGATGGCGGTCGCGTTCGCCAACAAAGCGATCGACGCGGCCATCGTCATTCCGCCGTTCGTGTGGAGCCTGGAAGAGCAGAAAATCGCCGTTCCGTTCGGCGAGGTCGACGATCTGGTGACGCCGACGCCGATGACCATCGCCGTCATCATGGTCAACACCGACTGGGCCAAGCAGAACCAGGAACTGGTAAAGAACTATTTCATCGCCTGGATGCGCGGCGCGCGTGAATTCTGCCAGGGCTTCCACGGCGGCAAGTCCCGCCAGGAGATCATCGACATACTGGTCAGCAGCGGCACCGAACGCCGGCTGGAGCTCTTGAACAAGTATCCCTGGCCAGCCCGAAGCCCGAACGGCGAGGTCAACGTCGCGAGCCTGCTCGACATCCAGTCGTGGTTCGTCAAGAACAAGATGGCGACCGCCGCGTTCCCGGCCGAGCGTCTGATGGATCGCAGCTACATCCAGAACGCGGTTCAGAAGCTCGGGCCCTTCGTGGTCGAGAACAAGGACAGCAAGCATCCGGGCTGTCGCTGAGGCCCGTGAACGCCCCGGCGCCCATGGTTGCGCAACGGCGTGGCGCGGCGATCGAGATCGCGGGGCTGTGCCGGCAGTACGGGACCGGGCCGGGCGCGGTGGTGGCGCTCGACAACGTCGATCTGCGCGTTGCGCCCGGCGAGTTCGTCTGCCTGGTCGGTCCGAGCGGCTGCGGCAAGTCGACCTTGCTGCGCATTCTCGCCGGCCTCGATCACCAGACCGGCGGTTCGATCAAGGTCCATTCCGAGGGCTGGGCGGTCGAGAACGCCATGGTGTTCCAGGAGAGCGGCCTGTTCCCCTGGATGGACGTTGAGACCAACGTGCGCTTTGGCCTCGATACCCGCGGCGTGCCGAGGTCGGAGGCGGGTGTGCGCGTCGATGACGCGCTCAAGCTTGTCGGCCTCACCAAGTTCCGCCATCACTATCCGCATCAGCTTTCCGGCGGCATGCGGCAGCGTAGCGCCATCGCCCGCGCCTTCGTCACCGATCCCGGCGTGTTGCTGATGGACGAGCCGTTCGCCGCGCTCGACGCGCAAAATCGCGTGATCCTGCAGACCGAGCTGGTGCGGCTTTGGGAGCAGACCGGCAAGACCGTGATCTACGTCACCCATTCGATCGAGGAGGCGCTGCTGATGGGCGATCGCACCGTCATCATGACCGCGCAGCCCGGACGCATCAAACGCATCATCGATGTGCCGTTCCCCCATCCGCGCGATTTGATGCAGCTTTCGGCTTCGCCCGAGTTCGGCAGGCTCAAGCTCGACATCTGGCGGGTGCTGGAGGACGAGGTGATGCGGGCGCGAGCGGAGATGGAACGGTGAGCGCGCGATCCCGGCTGACGCAGGAGCGGCTGCTCTACCTGATCTCGCCGATCGGGCTGCTGCTGCTGTGGCAGCTTCTGCTGATGGCGGGGTTCGGCGACCGCCGCTTCATCCCCGCACCGACCGACATCGCGCTGCGGTTCTGGGAGATGATCGTGAGCGGCGAGCTTTGGATGCACGTCGCGGTCACGCTCTATCGGGTGCTGGTGGGTTTCCTCCTCGGCGTCGTGCCGGGGGTCGCCGTGGGCCTGCTGATGGCGATGTTCCGCCCGGTGCGCATCTTCTTCGACCCGCTGATCGCCAGCCTGTTCCCGATCCCGAAGATCGCGCTGATGCCGCTGTTGCTGCTGGTGTTTGGCTTCGGCGACGCATCGAAGGTGGCGCTGGTCGCGATCGCCGTGTTCTTTCCGGTGATCATCAACACCTATTCCGGCGCGTCCAACATCGAGAAAATCTACTGGGACGTGGCGCGGAACTACGGCGCGAGCCAGCAGGTGATGTTCCGCCGCATCGTGTTCTTCGGCGCGCTGCCGATGATCTTCGCGGGGCTGCGCATCGCGCTCGCGGTGTCGTTCATCGTGCTGGTCGCCGCCGAGTTCGTCGCCACCAAGGCCGGTATCGGCTACCTGATCTGGAATTCGTGGGAGCTGTTGCAGGTGGACGTGATGTTCGTCGGCATCGTGACGGTCGGAATCCTCGGCCTGATCGCGACGGTGATCCTGCAGGAGATCGAGCGCAAGGTCATTCCCTGGAAGGTGGAGTAGAGCAGGGACTCGTGTCCCGGGCGCGGCGCAGCATGAGCGTTGGCGAATGATGCGACGCAGACCCGGGACCCCGGTATTTTCAAGGACGGACCGGGACCCCGCATCTGCGGTGCACCGCTATCGCGCTGCACCGCGTGCGGGGTGAGAGACGCCAGGCGGCGTCTCTCACTTCGGCTTCCAGTCCTTCTTCCACGCCGGCGGGTCGTGCGAGTCGATCAGCACGAAGCAGATGCGGCACGGCTTGCCAGACTTGTTGACCCAGGCGTGGTTGGTGCCTTGCTGCACCAGCACGTCGCCGGCCTTGCAATGCACCTCGGTGTCGTCGAGCAGCATGTCGATCTCGCCGTCCATCACGATGGCGTAGTCGATCGACCGCGTGCGATGCGTGTAGAGGTGGCGCTGATAGCCCTGCGTCGCCGGGTCGATCCCCATCTGCTGGAGAATCGCGTGATGATCGACGCCGTGCGGCAGCTCGCCCTTGATCGGTGCGAAATCGACGATGCGGCAGATCGAGCCGTTCTTGGGCGGCGGCACCTTGGTCGGCTGGCTGGCCTGATCGCGCGTGTGCGACAGGTCGACCGGCGCCTCGTTGGTGATCCAGAGCAGTTGCGTGACGTTGCCTTCGCCGCGCTGATTGACGTAGGGCGTCGGCGCGTCGATCAGCACCACGGCCTTGCCGTCGGCGTCGTGGCCGGTGACGATGCGCCGGACTGGGCTTTTATCCATTTCACTCCCCGTTGGTGAGCACGATCCCGAAAAGTGGGAACCGGTTTTCGGACAAGATCATGCTCTAAAAAACGATGGGCGGCATCCTTCGGGGCGGCTGCCTCGTTGTCAATGCGGGGGAACGGCGGGCGAGCCATGCGTCGCGTCTTGTCGCATTCCCCAGGGCAATTCAACCGTCTATTCTCCGCCCCAGCCCACGATTGGAGGATTTCATGCGCAGCCTGCGACGTTCATTGTGCGTATTCACCCTGGTCTCTTTTCTGGCTCCGCTCATGGGCGCGATGCCGTCGTTCGCGCAATCTTCGGCTGCCCCGGCCTGGCCGACGCGAACGGTCCGCTTCATCCTGACGCTTGGGCCCGGCAGCGGCACCGACATCGGCGGACGTCTTCTGGCGGATCGATTGACCAAGAAATGGGGCCAGTCGGTCGTCATCGAGAACAAGCCCGGCGGCGACGCCATCGTTGCGATCAACGCCTTCGTCAGCGCCAAGGACGATCACGTCTTGCTGTTGACGCCGACCTCTTCGTTCATCGCCCATCCCTGGATGCACGAGAACCGCCCGTACAAGGCCGAGGATCTCGCCCCGATCGCGCGGGTGTCCAACACCATCATCGGCATTTCCGTGCCGGTCGAGCTCCCCATCAAATCGATGAAGGAACTGGTCGACCTGGCGAAGGCCAAGCCCGGCGAGCTCAACTGGGCGGGCGTCACCGGCGCGCTCGATTTCAATTTCGCGGGCTGGCTCAAGGTCGCCAACCTCGACATGAAGAAGGTGCCGTACCGCAATCCGGTGGAGGCGGCGAACGATCTCGCGGCCAATCGCGTGCAGGTCTATGAATCCGCGGTCGCCATCGCGCAGCCGCAAATCCAGGCCGGCAAGATCAGGCTGCTCGCGGTGGTCAACACCTCTCGCGCCCCGATCTATCCGGACATCCCAACGGTGGCGGAGGTCGGCCAGCCCGCTCTGACCATCGACGGTCTGGTCGGGCTGTTCGGGCCACCGACCATGCCGATGGCGCTGCGCCAGAGGATCGCGGCCGACATCAAGGAGGTGATGGAAAACGATGCCATCATCAAGGACCGGCTCAAGGCCACGGCTCAGCTGTTCAATCCCGGCGGACCGGAGGAGTTCACCAAGTCGATCGAGAGTCAGCGGGCGCTGATCGCCAAGAACGCCAGGGATCTCGGAGTCGCGGAGAAAAAGTGAAAGCTGCCGCAGCAGCGGCTGCGGTTTTGGTTCGCATGGCGGAGGCCGCCGGGCGCTAGACTTGCATACCGGCCGTTGGCCATCGCCTCGATGATCCGGAGAAACTCATGCGTCGCGTCCATCGATTGCTGCTCGCCATCCCGCTTGGTGTTCTGACCGCGCTCGCGCTGTTGGCGGCGCCCTCGGGAGCCCAGACGCCGGCGCCGCAGAACTGGCCGACGCGAACGGTGCGCTTCGTCCTGACGCTCGGGGCCGGCAGCGGCACCGATATCGGCGGCCGGCTCCTGGTGGATCGGTTGGCCAGGAAATGGGGCCAGCCGGTCGTCATCGAGAACAAGCCCGGCGGCGACGGCATCGTTGCGATCAACGCTTTCGTTAGCGCCCGGGACGATCACATCCTCCTGATGACGCCGACCTCGGCGTTCATCGCGCACCCGTGGATGCACGACAACCTTCCTTACAAGCCGGAGGATCTCGTACCGATCGCGCGGGTGTCCAACACCTTCACCGGCATTACGGTGCCTGTCGTTTCGCCGGCCAATACGCTCGACGAACTGGCCGCGCTGGTGCGCGCCCGGCCCGGCGAGTTGAACTGGGCCGGCGTTACCGGCGCCAACGGTTTCATATTCGAAGCCTGGCTCAAGGCAACCAAGCTTGACATGAAAAAGATTCCATACCGCAACCCCGTGGAGGCGGGCCGGGATCTCGCCGAGAACCGCGTGCAGGTCTACCAGTCGGCCGTCGCCATCGCGCAGCCTCAGATCGCGCTTGGCAAGATCAAGCTGCTGGCGTTGCTCAACAGCGTTCGGACCCCGGCCTATCCCGACGTTCCGACGGTCGCGGAGGCCGGGCACCCGATGCTGACCATCGACGGGCTGGTCGGCCTGTTCGGTCCGCCGACCATGCCGGCGGAGATGCGCGAGCGGATCGCCGCCGACATCAAGGAGGTGATGGAAGGCGATCCGATCATCAAGGACCGGCTGACCGCCACCGCGCAGCTGTTCAATCCCGGCGGACCGGCCGAATTCGGCGCCTCGATCGCGACGCAGCGTGCGACGGTCAAAGCCGCGGCCGACGCGCTCGGCATCGCCATGAAGCAATAGGCGGGAACGTCACTCCTCCGGAGGGACGAGCGTCGGCGATCGTTCGTCGGTCAGGCAGCCGTCGGCAATCGTGCCGTGGTGCTGTCTGCCGCAGTGCGGACACTGCACGCTGATCGGATAGTCCGACACGGTGCTGAGGTTTTCCGGGACGAGCCCGATCCCCGACCGGATCGGCTTGTTGGTGTAGGGGCAGCGGAACATCAATTGAGGCATGAAATTCCCCGGCGGGACATGCCTTCAACGCCGAACCGTTCCGGGAGGTTCCCTGGGCTATTCCACCACCTCGTCGGCGCGGGCGAGGAGTGTGGCAGGCACGTCGAGTCCGAGCGCCTTCGCGGTTTTCAGGTTGATCACCAGCTCATACTTGGTCGGCGCCTGCACCGGCAGATCGGCCGGCTTCTCGCCCTTGAGGATGCGGTCGACGTAGCCGGCCGCGCGCCGGTACTGGTCGACGTAATCAGGCCCATAGGAGATCAGGCCGCCGGCGGCGACGAAAGAGCGTTCGAAGTAGCCCGCGGGCAGCTTGTGGCGGGCCGCCAGCGTGATGATCAGATCGCGATGAAGAATTGCGGCCCCGCCCGGCGTCAGGATCAGACCGCCATTCGGAGCGCGCGCGAAGGCCGCGACGGCGCGCCCGATCTCGGGCGCGTCGCGCATGTTGACCGGGTTGACCTCCACCCTGAGCGACGGCGCCACCGCCTGGATGGCGGCAAACTGGCTGGTTCCGGAGCCTTGAGTGGGATCCCGAAGCACCGCCGCTCGCGTCACGCCGGGCGCGATCTGCTTTAGCAACTCCAGCAATTTCCCGCTCATGCCGTATTCGAAAGTCATGAAACCGGTGACGTTGCCGCCCGGCCGCGCCAGGCTATCGACGTAGCCAGCGCCGACCGGATCGCCGGCGACTGGGAACACGACCGGCAGGGTGCGGGTCGCCTGCAGCAATGGCGCCACGGTCGAGAAGCCATGGGCTAGGATGACGTCCGGCGCGAGCGCGGCCAATTCCGCCGCGTGTCTGCGAATGTCGGCGGCATTGGTCGTGGCCCAGCGGGTCTCGATCCGCACGTTGCGGCCGATGGACCAGCCCAACAGCGCTAGCGCCTGCAGGAACGCCCCGACGCGGGCCCGAAATTCCGCATCGTCCGCGGTGGCGGGTAGGAGTATGCCGATACGCCGTATGTGCTCGGGCAGCTGCGCGCGGGCGGCGAGCGGCCAGATGCTCGCCGCTGCGCCGACACCGGTGATGAATTCCCGCCGCCGCACGTCCGTCCCCCGAGGCTGAAGGCGTTGGCCCGCCAGTAACGATACCACGCGGCTTGGGCATGTGAAGCCAAAGCGCAGGGGTTATGGATTCGGATCGCTGCGGAGCCTGTCATCTGGTGCTGACCCGTTGGCGGCGCTCCGGAATGACGTAGAGAGGCACTACGCCTTCTTCGGGCTCATCGCTCGCGCGCCGAGCAGAATGCCGAGCGCGATGGCTGCCGTGATCGCCGCCTGCCAGCGTCCGGCCGCGGCGAGGCCCGCGGTCGCGGCCCAGGCGATCGACGAGAAGGCCTCCGCGAAGGTCGCGACCCGCGACGAGGTCTGGCGGCGGCGGAAGTGCTTGCGCCGGGCCTGCGTGCGGAACCAGAGCTGGACCAGCGTCGCGGAGGTAGCCGAGATGCCGATGCCGGCCGCGGCCATCAGGGCATCGCGCGGCGAGGCCCATGCCATCGCGACCACGAAAGGCGCGAACACCAGCGCGACGCTGCCGGTGACCGCTTCCATCTTGGCGCGGACGATCCAGTGCGCCGGGACCGGCGCCGTGGCGACGAGATCGGGCGCGTCTTCGCCGGAGATCGCGAGCCAGGCGAGACCGCCGGCGAGCTGGCCCGCCGCCATCACCAGCACCGGCACCAGCAGCACCATGTCGTCGTTGTGGCCGCCGAATGCGCGCCACAGCATCAGCGCCGGCGGCAGCAGATAGAGAAGCTGCATCAGCGTCTGCGAGGCGAGCCAGGGGTCGCGGCGCAGCAAGGTCCATTCCTTCCGCCGCATGGCGCTGCGGGGCGAGGCGCGTCGGAAGCCGCTTTGCCAGCGGCGCTGCATCACGCCGGAATCGGAGACGCCGGCGGCGGCCACGGCGTGATCGCCGAAGCGGGCCGAGAACGTCGCGATGGCGAGGCCCAGCAGCAGGATGCCGGCGCTCAGCACGGCGGCCAGCGCCGTCAGGTCGCCGAGCATCGCCCGCGCTGGCCACCACACCACGCTTTCCACCGCGGGCACGAACGACACCAGCAGGTCGGACTTGAGAAACGTGAAATACGACAGCGTGCCGTAGGACAGGATCGCGGCCACCTGCAATCCGATCACGAAGGTCGCGCCGACGATGGCCGCGACGATCTGCGCGGCAAGTCGCGTCCGCTTCGGCCCGATGGTGCGGAACAGCGCGACCGTCAGCGCCACCGACAGCCCGGCCGCCAGCGCTCCGACCGCGACCACCACGCCATAAGCGCTGAGCCAGCGCGCGCCGCCCCGCCAGATCAGGATGTTGATGAAGGGTGCAGCAAGCAGCACCGCCATCAGCACGGTCGAGGTCGCCATCGTCGCGATGCGCACCGCGAACACCCGGCGCGAGGCGACCGGCGACGACAGGATCAAGTCGAGGTCGGAGCGCGCGTAGAACGCCCGCGTCACCGATTCCATCGCCTGCGACATCATCAGCGACCAGGCCAGCAGCGCGCAGCCGGTGATGATCACCAGCGTGCCGCGGTCGGCGTCCGGCTCGATCGCGGCGAACTTGGCGACGATCGAGAAGGCGACGAGATGCATGAACAGCGTGAAGGCCAGCATCGCACCCGCGACCACGCGCGCCCGGTGCGGCTTGCCGGCGGTCAGCATCGACCACCAGTCGCGCCAGGCCAGACGGAACTCGTGATGCGCGAGGAAGGTGAGGGAGGTCGGGTGGCTCACGCCGCTTGCGCCTGTTCGGCGACCAGAGTGAGGAACGTGTCCTCCAGGCTCGAATGGCCTTTGCCGGCCTTCATCCGCAACTCGTCGAGCGTACCCTGCGCGATCAGCCGGCCGCCGGCGATGACGCCGATGCGGTCGGCCATGCGCTCGGCCACTTCGAGGATATGTGTGGTCATGATGACGGTCCCGCCGGCGGCGACGCGCTCGCGCAGCACGTTCTTGACCTGGCGCGCGGAACCGGCGTCGAGGCCGGTCAGGGGCTCGTCGAGGATGATCAGGCGCGGATCGTGAACCAGCGCTCCGGCGAGCGCCACCTTCTGCCGCATGCCCTTGGAGAAGCCCTCGCAGCGCTCGTGCGCGTGGGGGGAAAGCCCCAGCCAGCCGATCAGATCGTTGGCGCGGCTCTCGGCGAGGCTGGGCTCGATGCCCCAGAGGCCTGCGACGAATTCGAGATATTCGAACGGCGTGAGCTTGTCGTAGATCATCGGCTCGTCGGACACCCAGGCCATGATCCGCTTGGCCTCGACCGCGTCGGTGAGCGCGTCGATGCCGAACACCGCGATCGAACCCGCGTCGGGCAGGAGCAGGCCCGCAACCATCCGCAGCGTCGTGGTCTTGCCGGCGCCGTTCGGGCCGAGCAGACAGTAGAACTCTCCGCTGCGGACGGTCAGATCGAGGCCGTCGACCGCAGGCCGGTCGAAGCGCTTGGTCAGTGCGCGGATTTCGAGGGCGGCGAGCGGGCTGTGCTGGTTCATGGGGAGGCGGCGGTCCCGGTTTGAGTCGGACGCTAGCCTAGTTGAGATAGGTTTCCCGGCGGTGAATCGCTAAAGCGCGAAATTGTCCAGACCTTTAAGGACTTAGGGGCCGGCGGAGGCGACCTCGGCGCGCGTCACGAAGGCGTCGGCGAAGAATTCGTCCCCCGGCAGGCCGGCGGCGAGGAACTCGCTCTTGGCGGCCTGCGTCATCACCGGCACGCCGCAGACATAGGCTTGGAAGCCCGCAAGGCGCGGATGGTCCTCCAGCGCGGCCCGGTGCACGAGGTTGTGCCGGATGCCCGCTTCGGGCGCGTCGGAAATCACCGGTACATATGTGAAGTGCGGGTTCTGCGCGGCCCATTTTGCCGGCAGGTCGGAGTAGAGCCCGCTTCGCGTCCGGGCGCCCCAATAGAGCGTCATGTCGCGCTGGATGTTCCTGTTGAACATATCCTCGATGATCGACCGGATCGGTGCAAACCCGGTGGAGCCTGCGACGAACAGGATCGGCTTGCTGCTGTCCCGCAGGGTGAAATCGCCGAACGGGATTTCCAGTTTCATGCGGTCGCCGCGCTTCAGGGTCTCGAAGACGTGGCTGGTGAACGCGCCGCCCGGCACATGGCGGATGTGCAGTTGCGCGCCGTCGCTCTCGCGCGGCGGATTGGCCATGGAAAAGTCGCGGCGCTCGCCGTTGTCGAGGATGAGGTTGAGGTGCTGGCCGGCCTTGAACTTGACGCGGATGCCGGCGGGAAAGCGCAGGTGCACCAGCATCACGTCGTCGGCGAGCTTTTGCAGGCGGAACACCCGCGCGGTGACGGTCTTGCGCGCGAACGGATCGGCCTTGCCGATCGAGCGCGGCGCGATGACCAAGTCCGAACGCGGTCGCGCATTGCAGAACAGCACCTGGCCCTCGGCGCGTTCCGCCGAGCCCAATGCGTCGCCGGCGAAGGCGCGGACCTCGCCCGAGATGACCCCGCCCTTGCAGGTGCCGCACACGCCCTTGCGGCAGGAGAAGGGGATTTCCAGCCCCGCGCGCTGGGCCGCGTCGAGCACGGGTTCGTTCGGCTCGCATTGAAAGCGAAAGTCGGTGTTTTGGACGGAGACGTTGAAAGCCATCGCGGTTACAGCGGCAGCGCCATCAGCGTATCGACCCGCGAGGAATCGCAGACCACGACACGTTTGGAGAACTTCAACTCGCTGCCCACGGCGCGACAGGTGTCGAGATACAGGCCGGTCGCGAAAATGTCGTTCCGGCCGTCATGCATGATCCGCACCACCATGAACGGCGTCTCGCTCTCGGCTTCGTCGCCGCCGTTCCGCAAGATGTGCGGCAGCCCGAGGATGTGTCGGTAGCTCTGCTTCTCGTACACATTGGCGTTGCGCAGCGCGGCGATCCGGTCGATCAGCATGCCCTTGGTGTCGGCGTAGATGATGCCGGCTTCGAAGCCGTTCTTATGGTTCTCAGCGGTGGTGACGATGTAGAGGCACGGGTCGAGAAAGAACTCCGGCCAGGACTCCAGCGCGTTGTTGTCGATGCAGCGGATATAGGCGGCCTGCAGCGCAAGGATGCGTTCGAGCGTGATCGCGCCCGCCATCAAATGCCCATATGCCCGCGATAGCACTTCCAGAAGCCGCGCACCGACGCCTCCGTCGCGCGTGTGCCCTCGGCCGCGGTGCCCGAGCCGCCCATCTCGACCACGGCGCGCTCGCCTGCCGCCGCGGCGACGCCGCGCTGCACGAATCCGCCGACCGCGCCGTCCTCCATCGAGACATAGCCCGCGGGGCCGGCGAGGTTGTTCTGGCGAAGCCTGCGCGTCGTCATCTCCGGCGTGTCGTCGGCAAAGCCGATCGTGGTCCAGTTCAGCGCGGTCTGCGTCTGGGCTTTCGGCAGCACCTGCCGGACCGCCAGCGCGTTCTGGATCTGCTGCAGGACCATGTTGGGGAACACGGTGAGGATCTGCATGTGGCAGCCGTCGCCGAACTCGTCGGCGTTGTCGAGCAGGCTCGGATCCTTCAGCGCGAAGTCCTCGTTCTCGGAGCGGATGCCCATCGCGGCATAGTCATTCTCCTTGTTCTGCTTGTCGACGAAGGAGAAGCTCGCGTGACTGCCGCCGTCCGGGCTCACCACCATGCCGCCGCGCTGCGACAGGCGGTTGATGCGGAAGGTGGTGAAGAACGTGTGCAGCAGGGACGCGTGGTAGGTGTCCTTGACGTTCTCGAAATAGAGCTTCCAGTTGTTGGGCAGCATCTGGGTGAAGCGGCCGGTGACGATGACCGGCTTGTGCAGCACCCGCTTGATCTTGGCCGCGACCTCCTCGCCGAGATACTCCTCGATCGGCGGCACGTCGTCGGAAAGGCTGCCGAAAACGAGGCCGCAGAATGTCGCGATGCGAAGCTTCCGCGGCCCGTGGTCGGAGCGGCAGAAGGTCTTGCCCATGCCGCCCTTGCCGCCGACGCCATCCTCGAAGGCCACCGCCTTGAGGTTGCCTTTGAGGTCGTAGTTCCAGGCGTGATAGACGCAGGTGAAGTCGCGGGCGTGGCCGCCGCTGTCGAGTGCGATCAGCGCGCCGCGGTGCGCACAGCGGTTCTCGAAGGCGTAGATTTCGTCGTCGAAGTCGCGCGCCACCACGACCGGCATATGGCCGATGAAGGTGGTGCGGTAATCGCCGGGCTTTTGCACCTCCGCCTCCAGGCAGAGGTAGTTCCACACCGGCCCCTCGAACAGGCGCTGCTGCTCCAGCGCGGCGATTTCCGGAGATTGATAGATCCAGTACGGAATGCGCGTGAGCGCGCCCTCCGGCCATTCCATCGCCGGTGTGGCGTTTGGAATCGTTCCCGGAGGCACGTTGACGTTCATCGCATCCTCAACCGGTCTTGCGCGCGGGGGCGGTCGCGTCCCACCACGGGCAGACGTCGCGCGCGATCTTGTAGTTGCCTTCCATCACGTTGAGCGGCAGCCGC
The DNA here is from genome assembly GCA_945861855.1 of Rhodoplanes serenus. Lineage (GTDB taxonomy): Bacteria > Pseudomonadota > Alphaproteobacteria > Rhizobiales > Xanthobacteraceae > Z2-YC6860. Next base: position 3,629 of record CAMAWG010000004.1, on the reverse strand, counting down.
TCGCCGGCCTCGGCGTTGCGGATGCGCAATTCGCGCGCCTCGTAGCGCTGCTCCTCGTTGAGCCAGTAGCGCTCGTGGCCCCACAGGCTCGGCCCCTGGGTGATGACTTCGGGAGTCCAGTTGTCGACGTCGATAGTGCGTCCGCCCCAGCCGTATTCGAACATGAATTTCGACGGCGACCACGAATAGAACGAGTGCACCTGATCGTTGTAATGCCGCCCGAACGTGGTGGCGATCATCTCCGGATTCTTCAGCGCCAGGTCGTACCCCTGACCGACGTCGTCGAGATAGCAGGTCTCCACCATCAGGTGATGGATGCCGGTCTTGCCGGACTCGATGAAGGCCACGCTGTGGTGGCGCGGATTGAGATGGAAGAAGTAGGCCGCGAACGGCTTGGTGAAGTAGTCGCTGAGCTTGAAGCCCAGCACGTCGCGATAGAACGGCAGCACGTCGTCGATCTTCTCGCAGTGGAGCACCGCGTGCCCCATGCCGAGCGGGCCGGTGCGGAAGCCGGAGATGGCGCGGCCGGGCTTGAACGGGTCGGTCGTGGTCTCGGCGCCGTGGCAGATTTCCAGGCGGTTGCCGGCGGGGTCCTGCAGCACGATCAGGTCGCGGACCTTGCGCTCCTCGGCCAGCGCCCGCGTGCCCCGCGCGAACGCGACCTTGTGCCGTTCGAGGTTCGCGGCATAGGCGTCGAGGGCGGCCGCATCCGCCACCTCCCAGCCGAAAAAGCCCGGCGCGTCGCCCGCGTCCTCATGCACCACCAGCCGCTGCTTCCTGTCGTCCATGCGAAAGGTCGCGGTGCCGCGGCTCTTGTCCATGAGTTGCATGCCCAGGAACCGGCTGGCGTAGGCCGTCCAGTCCTCCAGATTCTTGGTGCGGAGGCCGATATAGCCGAGTGTTTGCAAGCTCATCGCAGCTCTCCTGCGGGAATCCACCGAACGGCTCATCTTATACCACGTCCCGCCGCCGGAGCGGAACGTGTCGCTATGCCCATACGGCATGGGTCTGCCGAACGCTCGATATAGGGTCGCACCCGGTCGCCAGCCAATCGCTCCTGTGCTGATATGCGAAGCTGTCCTTTTCGGGGAGGCTTCCATGCGGCTCGGTGGACTATTCGCTCTCGCGCTTTCAGCCCTGCTGTCGTTGATCGGCGCTGCTACGGCCCAGGGCAATTGGCCGACCCGGCCGGTGACCGTGGTGGTGGGATTCGCCGCCGGCGGCGGCACCGATGTGCTCGGCCGCATCGTCGGCCGCAAGCTCTCCGAGGTGCTGGGCCAGCAGGTGGTCATCGAGAATGTCGGCGGCGCCGGCGGCATGGTCGGCTCGGCGCGCGTCGCGAAATCGCCGCCGGACGGCTACACAATCGTTCTCGGCAGCCGCGCCGACGCCATCAACCAGACGCTCTACAAGAAGCCGCTCTACAATCTGCTGGAGGACCTCGTGCCGGTGGTGCTGATCGCCGACCAGCCGACCATCCTCATCACCCGCAACGAGTTTCCGGCCAGCACCATGCCGGAGTTCATCGCCCACGTTAAGAAGAACCAGGCCACCATGCAGTTCGCCTCGGCCGGCGCCGGTTCGACCGGCCACCTCGACTGCGCGCTGTTCAACGCCGCGATCGGCGTGAAGGTCACCCACGTGCCCTATCGCGGCGGCGGGCCGGCGATGCAGGACATCGTCGGAGGCCGCGTCGATTACATCTGCACGCTGACCGGCTCGGCGGTCCCGCTGGTCGAGGGCAAGACGGTCAAGGCCATCGCCGTCCTGACCAAGGACCGCGCGCCGATGCTGCCGAACGTCAAGAGTTCGCACGAGCAGGGCTTCACCGACCTCGAAGCTTCGACCTGGTTCGGCTTCTTCGCGCCCAAGGGTACGCCGGAGCCGGTGGTCAAGCGGTTGCGCGACGCCACGGTCACGGCGATGGAGGACAAGGAGGTGCAGAAGCAGATGATGGCGGGAGGCGCCATGGTCGTCGCGCCGGAGCGGCGTTCGACCGAATATTTCAAGGCCTATGTGCCGAAGGAGATCGAGAAGAACGGCGCGCCGATCCGGGCCGCGGGCCTGGCGATGGAGTGATGTGCGGTCCGGAAGCCCGCTTTGGTGGGCTTTTGCCCAATGCGGCTTGATGTTATCGTTGTGGCCCACGTATATTGCAACGTGCAATCGTCATCCGCGCGGTCGAGTCAAAACCGGCGGCATGGCCAGGGGAGAAGAGCAATGACCTTCAAGCCATCGAGAGTGCTCTACGCCTTGCTGTCCGGCGCGGCGATCGTGGCCGGCCTGAGCTTGGCATCCGGCGCGCAGGCGCAGGAAAAAGAACTGCGCATCGGCTTTATCGCGCCGATGACCGGACCCTTCGCCCAAGTCGCCAAGGACATGGTCGACGGCTTCAACATGTATCTGGAGGAGGCCAAGGGCGAATTCGCCGGCGCCAAGGTCAAGCTCATCGTCGAGGACGACCAGGCCAAGCCCGACACCGGCGTCACCAAAGCCAAGAAGCTGATCCTGCAGGACAAGGTGCATATGCTCGTTGGTGGCGTGCTGGCTTCGACCGGTTATGCGCTGGCGCCGGTCAGCACCACCGACAAGACCGTTTATGTCGCCTCGGTGCCGGCGGCGGACGATCTCACCCAGCGTGACGCGGCGAAATATCCCTATTTCATCCGCACCGGCTGGACCAGCTCGCAGCCGCATCATGCGCTCGGGCAATGGGCCTGCGATCAGGGCTACAAGAGAATCGCTGCCGTCGCCGCGGATTATGCATTCGGCCACGAGGTGGTCGGCGGCTTCCAGAAGGTGTTCGAGGACTGCGGCGGTCGGATCGTCCAGAAAATCTGGCCGCCGCTCGGCACCAAGGACTTCGGTCCCTTCATTCCAAGTCTCAAGGCGGATGCCGATGCGGTGTTCTCGCTGATGGTCGGGCCGATGTCGCTGCAGTTCCCCAAGCAGCTCCGGCAATCCGGCTTCAAGAAGCCGATCATCGGCGGCGGCACGAGCTACGACGAGTTCGCGCTTCCGTTCATGGATGACGGCGTGATCGGCGACGTCTCCGCTCTGCAATACAGCGCCGCGCTGGCGACGCCGAAGAACGAGGCCTTCGTCAAGAAGTACCGCGCCAAATACGGCAAGGTGCCGTCGTACTTCTCGGAGACCAACTACTCCACCGCGCAGATGATCGACGAGGTGATGAAGGGGACCAAGGGCGCCTGGCCCGGCCCCGAGGAGTTCGTGAAGCGGATGGCCGCGCTCAAGATCGACACGCCGCGCGGCCCGGTCAGCTTCGACGACACGCGCAACCCGGTGCAGAACATCTACATCAAGAAGGTCGAGAAGAAGAAGATGTTCGGCTACGACAAGGACGAGCTCTGGAACACGGTCATCAAGACCTATCCGAACGTCAGCCAGTTCTGGACCTACGGCAAGGAGACGTTCCTCAAGCAGCCGGTCTATAGCCGCGACTTCCCGCCCTGTAAGTTCTGCTAGCCCGCATTATTCATCCCATTGACTCTCCCGTCGCGCAAACCTGCGTTTTGGCTTGACTGGTTTGCGCTTTCGCCGCTTCTCGGACACGGCTCTTCGTCACCGGCGGCGGGCCAGCGTGCGGGTTGGAGAGGGTTTGCGGGTTG